>CATPCN010000185.1 GCA_955652855.1 uncultured Chthoniobacterales bacterium
CGCGCCCGGGCAGTCCGCCCGGAGGAGGACAACATGCTGAAGATCTCCACCGACGGCCGCAAGGCCGCGCTCGACATGCGGCTGGTCGAGCCTTTTGCGGAGGCGGATTCCGACAGCAAGCTGGCGCTCGCGGTGCGGCGCATCAAAACTGTCTGGAACGAAACCCGCGACGCAAGGTCAACCCAGCTCGTGTTCTGCGACCTGTCAACGCCGCACCCGGCAAGTTTCAATGTCTACGACGAAGTGCGCACAAAGCTGTTAGAGAGCGGCGTGCCGAAAGCGGAGATCGCCTTCATCCACGACGCCGACAGCGATGCCGACAAGAAAACCCTGTTCGATGATGTCAACGCCGGTCGGATACGCATCCTGATCGGCTCAACCGAAAAGATGGGAGCAGGGACCAACGTGCAGAAGCGCCTCGCGGCGTTGCATCATCTCGACGCGCCGTGGCGGCCCCGCGATATCGAGCAGCGCGAGGGCCGCATCCTGCGGCAGGGCAACCTTAACGCGGAAGTCAGAATATTCCGCTACGTCACCGAAGGCTCGTTCGATGCCTATATGTGGCAGACCCTGGAGACCAAGGCCCGCTTTATCCAGCAGGTGATGAACGGGCAGACATCCGTGCGCTCCGCCGAGGATCTCGACGGCGGCGCGCTGACCTACGCCGAGATCAAGGCGATTGCCTCCGGCAATCCCGCCGTGATGGAGAAAGTAAAAACCGACACAGAAATCCGCAAGCTCGACCAGCTGCGCGCCGCGCACCTTAACCAGCAGCACAGCATTCGCCTGCAAATCCGCGCCCTCCCGTCCGAGATCAAGGAACGGCAGGAGCGGATCGCGCGGTTGTCAGCCGACATGCAAACCCGCGACAGCCACACCGGCGAAGAGTTCTCGATGACGGTCGGCAAGCGCGTCTATGCCGGCAAGGGCGGGCGCGAGGACGGAGCGACGGCGCTGACCATAGCCATCCTGTCATGGCGCGACGACTTGACCCTGCAGGTGCGGGGCACATTCCGCGGCTTCGAGATCCTGAGCCGGGGCAGGGGGGCAACGCTGCTGATCGGCTCCGACGAGGAACGCCTGCCGGAGCTGTTCATCCGGGGTGCGGGCATCTACAAGGCGCAGCTGAACGCGGAGAACCCGGTCGGGACCATGCAGAGCATCGAATACGCGTTGCGCAGCCTCGACAAGGCCGTCGAGGACGAGCGCGAACGCGCCGCCCGCGCGGAAAAGATGTTGGATGACTTTAGTGAACAGGCCGGCAGGCCGTATGAGCATGAGGCGAAGCTCAAGGACCTGCTCATCCGCCAGGCCCAGCTGAACGCCCTGCTTGATCTCGACAAGGGCGAGCAGCAGGTCGCGCCCGAAGACCGAGCGGACGGAAGTCCGGAAGCCGAGGGCGATAGCGGCGGGGATGACAGAGCGGTTGGCGCGGACACGCGGCCCGAGAGACGAAGCCCCAGCCCGTGGCGCAACGCGCCGGGCCAGAGCAAGGACAGAACCCCAGGTGAGGCGCGCTCGATCGGATCGGCGCGCAGCCCGCCTTCGCTGCCGGGAACGAAGTTCTGATGGGTGGTCTATGAAGTCAACAACGGGAGGTTATATGTCGGAGGACGCGAAAATTCTCGATACAAGGCCAACGGGCACCTTTACTGCCATCTTCACACCGCCATGGTGGGCTGAGATCACAAACGCCAAAAATGGCAGTATTCTCCAGGTGCACCACCCCGAACACGGCTGGCTGGCGTTTGTCTTCCCGCCGGAGCACGCGTCCGTGCTGGGATCGGCGCTCCTCAGACACTCAGGTGTGTGTGATTATTTCGCGGGGACGCTGCCGCCATCCACTGTGACTGTGAACTGATTAGCGGATACTGGGCTTTTGCCATTGCGGCCAGAACACCCGCGCTTAATGGCAGTTACATGAGCGCGTGCCGCATACATAGTATTCAGGATAATGGCAGCGTGGATCGCATACCAAATCTCCATGGCAGTAAACGGGGCACATATCGCAATGTACTCCACCTCCCGGCGAGTAGTCGCTTGCAGTAACAGTTTTATTACTTGAAGAGACCATTTCACCAATTGAGTACTCACCATGTTGTTTCTTCGGCAACACAAAGGCGGAGCAAGCTTTGTGTTGCTCATCCCAGTGTCCAAAATGTTCAGCTCGGTCCTCCGTCGTGAGGCATAGGGTTGCGGCCTGCTCCGAAGATATTGCCTGGTTTGATCCTGAATCGTCGGCCTGAGCCATGGGAGAGATAACAACGAGCAGAACGAAGAGGAGAAGTGGTATAACTTTGCACATTGGAGGTCATCCTTTCACGGCTGTAATCGTAATCGGTATTAATTACGATGGGATCGTAACGAATAGGATCACATAGTCAATATCCCAGCGCCCTTACTGGCCTATTTCCATGGTGCATAGCAGGATGCGTTGTTCAACTCACCCATCAGGGTGAGTTGGGTTCGCCAGATCACGATGTCGTCGAAGTAATTAGGCCCCGGCGTGGCATTGATAGGCCGTGAGACGACGTTGTTCCGGCCGGCACTGAGATTGATCTCTTCATCCGCACCGACGGTGCCGGACATGCGGCCATTGGTCCCGTTAGCGAGATAAGCCCCGATGCCGTTCCTGCCGTGACTGATGATGGCAACCGCAAACAGCTCCTCATTTCCGGCCTCAGGCGGCACCGGCGCCTGCGCGCCCTGCGGCCCGATATTCACCGGCTTGTCGATATCGTCATAGTAAGTGGGACCGCCCTTGCGGCCTATCTTGTTGGTGGTCAGCCCGGCAGGGATGTCGGTAGCCGCCGCGAACACCTGCAAGTCGGTCGCGCGCGGAAAGAACCCGTCTTCCGGCGGGCAGCAGAACCGGGCTTTCTGCGGAAACACATTAACGGTCCTTGCCGGCGGCGGCGGATCGCCCTCGAACCACGGGAAGCGCCGGCAGCGCATGAAGATCGAATTTCCCTTATTGGTGTCCGCCAGCACGGGGCTGATCTTGTAGGTCATGAGCCGGTCCCAGCCGTCCCTGGCATCGTGCTCCGAGAGATTGAGAGTCCGGAACGGCACGATGCCGTCGGACTGGTAAATGCCGCATGAGACCCGCGCGAAGCCAAAATCACGGCTCATCGGGTCGATGGCCGGGTCCGCCGGACAGGGCAGCGCGTTTGTCCTCTGGACGTAAGCCGCCAGCTCGCGGATCAGGAACTCCTGCCGTTTATTGGTATTTCTGATGCGGTCGTCGTTATCCAGCAGTCCAAAACCGCCCACACCCAGCACCAGCAGGGTTCCGATCAGCATGATGACGGCGACGACGACGATGAGCACGGTGCCGTGTTCTCCCTTCCTGTCCGGGTCCGGTATTACGGGTAAGAGCATGAAAGCGCTCCATGGGCGGCCATGATCCCGTCCTGGGTCATCCACCGGACGATGTCATCGAAATAACCCGGACCCGGCTTTAAATTCCAGGGACCGTCGACGAAAATCTGGTCACCGTCGGCGTTCTGGATCTCCGGCCCGGAATCCGGCATAGTCAGGCGGTTGGTCGTGCCATTGCCAAGCCAGGCGCCTTTGCCATCGGGGCCATGCGAGACCAAAACGAGGGCAGGGGCCTCGATGGGTGTTTTGTCCATGAAGGGGACTTGGACATCGCTGTGCAGAAACGTCGTCGTCTTTGTCAGCTCATCGTAATTGTTCATGGTGCCCGGCGTGCGCACCGGCGAGAGCGCAGCGCCGCCGTTGGTGTGCAGGATGATCAGGTCGCTGTCGACATCGAAGACCGGCTTCGCCTGATCGGCGCAGCAGAAACGCGCCTTGATGGCGTTGCGGTTATAGCGGTCGAACGCATTGACCCAGCCCGGATGGCGGCAGCGTCCATGCACCTTGCCGGTATCGGCCGCCGACGAGGTCTGGTCGTTTTGTCGCGTGAACACGGGGCTGACCGCATAGCTGTAGAAATTACCCCAGCCGTCCCGCGCCGTCTGCACCGGCAGGCCAATGGTCACGAAGGGCACGATGCCCTCGCGGGTTTTAGCGTCACAGGTGCCGGTCGGGGGATGATTGCCCTGCAAATCCGCCGGTTTGACGCCACGCTCCCAGCCAAAGCTTGCGTCTGAGACGGCAGGGTCGGCCGGACAGGGCAGGCGGCCCGCCGTCTCCACATATATAGAGAGTGACTGGATGATCGCATCCATATTGTCGTAAGTCGATTCAAACTGGCGCTGCGCGCGGGCGCGTTGCTGCAGCTCCAGTGCCCCGCCCATCAGGATGCCGATGATGGTAACCGAAATCGCCACCTCGACCAGTGTTATGCCCGACTGGCTGTTCATGGCAGCGAACAGCTCTTGCCCTGTTCGGCAAATATCATGTCCTGCGTCCTCCACAACACAACCTCATCGAAGCTCATCTCCACGCCAGCCCGTTCCGCAGGCGGGATCTCGATAAAGGCCCGGTCGCCGTTGGCATTCTCGATCTCGGCGGGAGTGGCTCCTGTTATCGGTAACTTGGCGTTGCCAACGCCGGTCCAAGCACCATGTCCGTTCCGTCCGTAACTGACCAGAAGATAGACCGGGGCAGTGGCCCTGTCATTAGCCGGCACCTGGACATCGGGCACAAACGGATCGGGGAAGATGACATTGGCGGGCCGGTAAGAGGCCGGTGATGTCTGGCGCGGGATCGCAAGCTGGGACTGTTTATTGACATCGAGTATTACAAGGTCAGTGCCGGACACGGCTCCGGAGCAGCAGAAACGGGCCTTTCTTTCGGATTTTGGCAGCAGAACGTTTTGGGCGGGGTTTCCTGATTTAAGGTCGTTGACGTTCTTGTCGTAAATCTCGCCAGCCATGAACCAGTCCGCGGTCCGGCAGCGGCTATGGACTGGTAGGTCTGCCCGGCCCACATCCTGCGAGAATGCCGGGCTGATCGCGTAGGTGATGTAATAGCCTGCGGAATCCCTGATCCATTCGACCGGTATATTAAGAGTGCGGAATGGAACAATCCCTTCCCATCGGGCGGGATCGGTGCCGCAGTCGGACGGCACGATGTTGCCGGCCTGGCCGCTCCCTGCTTCGTATCCAAACGGGGGGTTGGTCGATTTGGTATCCGGGATGGCAGGGCATGGAACCCGCAGGTTCTGCGCCGCGTAGTTATCGAGCGCGCGGGCGATGTTCTCCATCTTCTGATCCGTCTCGATCCGCCGGGCCTTGTGCATGATCGGCAGGGTGATGGATGCTGCTGCGGTCAGCATCAGGCCGGTGATGAGGATAACGATGGCCATCTCGGCAAGGGTAAAGCCTTCGCTGTGCAGAGGGCCGGGCCGAAAATCATGAAGAGGCCGGTTGTGCATGGGTCCGGCCGAGCTGTTACTGTTTCTGAGGGCAGGCCGTGAGGCCAATGCTGAAGGCGACGTTATCGTAGGCGTTATCGCCGATGCTGGCGACATAGCCGCCTTCATTGTCGGGGATAATATCTTTGCCGGCCTGACTGCCGAGGCCGCGGCAGCCGCCGTCCTTGTATTCATAGCAATTGATCGTTGCGCTGTCCGCGAAGCCGATCTGCGCGAAGGCGGGATGGGCAGGGTCGACCCCGGCCTGCTCTAAGGTCGTCGCGCGCGTGCAGGTCAGGTCGTGGTTCGGGCCGACTTTCTCTCCGGGCAGGTGACATATAGAGTCGCTGCGCAGCGTATGGCTGACCCGGCCGGGGTTGAGGTTGCCGTAAAGGTGATAGGCGCTAATGCCGTTAGCGCCTGTGATCGGTTTCTCGAAACCGGTCGCCGGATCGAACGAGACGAGCAAAGGCGGCGACTGGTCGGTGATCATCGCGTTCTTCTGGTTGACCAACATCATGCTGGAGACGAACTTCAGGTGCGAGAGGTCGACACTTTTATAGCCGTCCATCATCCGGTAGCCGTCCGGGACAACAAACAACCCGATGCCCATGACATTCTCATCAAAATCCACGCTGAAATCATCCGTCTCGCCTTTCGGCCAGTTTTTCACGCTCGGCACCAGCATCTGCACATTGCCGATACTGCCGTCATTCCTTATGACGTAAAAGCCGACGCTGTCATCAAGCAACGAGTTGTCGCTGCTTTTGGTCAGCGACGCGCGCAGCTGGTACTTGTTGCCGGCGAGCGCCAGATTGATCCCATAGAGCGGCGGGACCTGCAGCATCTGCCCGGTTACCGGGTCCTTGACCGTCATGCCCGTGACATCGCTGCGGAAATTCTGCGGATGACAGGAATAGGACTGCACCACGGAAGCCGGCGGGTAACCGCAACTGCCGCTGCCGGCGCGCGCGAACAGCTGATCCGAGCGCAGGCTGTAGCTGATCGGCTTGTCAGGCCCGCCAATACTGGCCAGCGTCACTGCAGGGACCGATGCCAGCAGCAGGGGGGATGAGGGGCCGTCCATGTAGCGCGGGATCGAAAAGCTGCCATTGAAGGCGGGATCTTTCGTTGAACTGGCGTTGCCGCCTGCAGCCGGCTCTATTGAATTCAGGGACGCGGCATCGACCACCTGTTGCCCGTCGCTGCTATTATCCCTGGGCGGCGGCCCATTGCAGCAGAACAGCGCCTTGGCGCGGTTGAGATGATTGCCATCGGCATCGTACCAGAGCGCGCTGCGGCACGCGTTGTGAACGTCGAGGGCGTTGGTGCCCGCCGTATCCTTCAAAGCGGCTGATTGCGTATCCACCGTGAGGCCCGGTGCTGGTTGATAGAGGATGTAGCGGCCCCAGCCATCGACGACCATGTCCTGCGGGATTGCCAGTTCCTTCCACGGCAATATGCCTTCGGCTATGCCGGCGGCGGAGCATTTGTCATCCTCGTGCCCGGCCTGCACAGCTTCTGCTTTGGGATCGGCCGGGCAGGGCAGGCGGTCATGTGTCTGCGCATAAGAACTGAGCACGTTCATGACGAAGTCGATGTTCTTCCGGGTCTGCGCTGTCTTCTCGCTCTTGAAATAATGCGACGTTCCAAGAAGGCTGCCGCTCATCAAAATGCCGATAATACACAGGCAGATCGCCAGCTCGGCCAGCGTGTAGCCGGCTGTTCGCGATGTCGTCAAGACTTCCAAATCTCCTGTGTTTTGCATACGTGCGTATATTTTTCTGTCTTCTGTAATCCCTGATTTACCCTAACCGTAAAATATTCTTCCTTATTTTGGTAGGGCTATTGACGCACCTTATTGGATTCAGCAAAGATGCGCAAATATCACACAGGCAGTTTCTCGCGGGGAAGGTATTTCATGCATTTGTTCAAACCGGCGACCCACGGGGGTGGGCGCATTCGCTGCCTATTGCTTTCCTCACTGCTTATATTCGCCTGCGCGAGCGTTAATCCTGCGCACGCCAACAGCGTCAGTTCGAAAATCACCAGCGGCGTAGCCAAGACCGGCACGCTCTCGGGTGCGAGCGTCGATACCTACAGCTTCGCGGCGGCGGCGGGCGGCACCATGGTGGCCGTAGTCAGCGAGACGGGAGCCCACGACGAAAATTTCATCGTCGGCATGGCGCGCACGGAGCCCGGCGGCGTTTCACGCGGAAACTGGAAGACCTATTCCGCCGAGCTGGTGGATCAGGGCACTACGGAAGGGACGTGGACGTACAAGATCAGCCGGGCGGAGAAGGGCACCTCCGGCAGCGGTAGCTACAAACTCAACGTCATGCAGGTGCCGTACGCAGGCGCCACGGCGATGAATCCGGGGCAGAACTACGACGACTCGCTCGCGCAGGGCGACATCAAGGCCTATAGCTTTACCGGCGCGGCCGGACAGGCGAAGACCCTGACACTCAGCCAGACGAGCGGAAGCGGCTATCCGCCGAAACTGTCGGTCTACGATCCTTCCGGCAACCTGATCACCGGCAAGGGCTGCACGCCTTCCTGCACAGAGACCGTGCAGACCGCAGCGAACGGCACCTATACGGTCCTGCTGATGCGGTACGACCAGGCCAGCGACGCCAGCGGCTACAGCCTATCAGTGAACAGCGCACAGTGACGGGGAAAAACATGAAAAAATCGATCAAGACCGTCATACTGGCGGCGATCCTGCCGCTGATCCTGGCTGGCGCGAATACCGCGTTCGGCAACAGCGTCAACCTGACCGTCGAGAATGGGGACAGCCAGAGCAGCAGCGTCACCGGCGCCGGGGTCGACCAATTCAATTACGGCACCACGTCCGGGCGCTGGCTCCAGAGCGGCACCAGCAACACCAGCGGAGCCTCGGGCTTCTATCCCGAAGTTAAGCTCTACCGTCCCTCCGGCGTACTGCAATCGCAATCCTTCGGCCAATACGGCGCGTGGGTCGACGCGTCAGGTACGGCCACCAGCACCTACACGGGCACATGGGACGACAAGGTGGACAACTATTTCGGCTCCGCCTCCGGCGGCTATTCCAACTCGATGACCGAGTCGATTACTCAGACATCATTGGCCGGCCCGCGGAGCGGCGGCGACCTGATCCCCGGAGTGACCCAATCGGGTTCGCTCACGCTTGGCAACTTCGACGTATACACCTACCAGGGCGTCGCGGGCAGCAACTTCACCGTCTATCTGACCGGCAGCGGCGGCAGCAAAATCCCCCAGATCACCGTCATCAACCCGTCCGGGGCAATCCCGGCCGGCGGCACCCTCTTTACTGCCACCAGCGACAGCACGACCATCGCGGCCGCCAGCGGCATCTACACCATATACGTCCAGAAGTATTACGACGATTCCAATACGGTCGGGTACACGATAAAGGTCAGCGGCGCCGGGGTCACATCGACCTCTAACCCTAGGCCTGATGGCTGTGCATGTGGCCAACCTGGCGGTACAGCGACCGGCGAACCAATCAATATTGCGACAGGCAACGTGTTCGACAGGATTACCGACTACACCACTGTCGGCACGAACCCGCTCGCCTTTATCCGCACCTATAACAGCCAGTCCTATACGCGCAATATCTACCCGTCGGCGCTTGGTCCCAACTGGCGACACAACTACGAC
>CATPCN010000186.1 GCA_955652855.1 uncultured Chthoniobacterales bacterium
ACACGCACCGCCCGTGGCGACAAGTCTCCGCCTTGCTTTCGATCGCCTCAACGCGGTGATCGACGCCTGTTGCCAAGAGGAACGGCTGGCTGCCTAAACTTGACTCATTCCCAACAGAATTTTTAGGACAAGGACTCTAGGGGACGACGACGGCTCAAATTGCCAATTCATCGCTCGAAAGACCTCCCGGTTCCAGTTGGTTCAGGAACCGCTGCGACGTGGCCTGAAAGAAGTCCGGCGCATTTACAATGATGACGTCTTCCGCGAGTTGTGTTCCGTGGTCTGCTCCGGCGATGTAAGCGACAAAACGCTCGCGCTGGTCCTCGACAGTCTACGGACATTTCGAGAGAGCCGTGATCTGCAGAGTGATGAAGCGCGCTTCTTGCGACTGGCGTCGATGGCGGAAGATCTCGCCAAGAGGCGCAAGCGGCAGGACCGACTGGCGGGACGCGAACTGCGCGAGGCCATCGCAGAGGTCGCGTCCAGCAACACGCTCGACGGCATTGACATTCCGCGATCTACGGTCAATGAACTATGGGATCAGGCACGAAATCCGCTCACGCACACCACGCAAAGCTTTGCCTCAATCGGCCCGCGACGCAAGACAGGACATCGCGACGATGGAGAAGCTGGCCTTCAACATGATCAAAGGCACCGTCCTGAACTGGCGTATCGAGGGCCTCATCGACGATGACAACGATCCCATGCAAGAAGAGACCGACCCTACAGACGAGTCTATGAGTCATCCCGGACAGACCGAACGACGCTGAGAACATCCCGTTCAAATAAGCAAGGCTAACTGGTCGCCGTTGGTTCTTGGTACGCTCAACCAATGTCCGAAGAGGAAACTCCGTTGTCATTGACCGGATCTAAGGCGCTGGCAGCGCCAGTCTTCGTGCTTCCCGGTCTGAGCCTGCCCGTTCAGGTCATCGAGTTTCTCATGGGCGTCCTTGCCGAGTGCAATCGGAGGATCTCGTTTCAACTGACGACGTTTCCGAACGCTCATGAGGAGGCGCTGGATCTGATGTTCATCTCGCACTTTGCGAGCATGCAGGGCGCTATCAAGTTTGGCTCGCACTGGACGGTACGGATTGATGCGCACTTCATCGGCGGTGGCAGGCATTACCAGACGTGGGAAGTCGCGGACATCGGCCTCATGGCCATCTTCCGTCGCGGCGGCAAGATCGAGCGCAGCAAGCTGACGTTCCTGCAATCGAAGAAGCTGTACGCGAGCCCGCTCAGTTCCCCGTTATCGGACATTATCGGTAGGTATCAAGATTCCCGCACCATCATGCCGGAGCATGCATCCCAGGACGGGATGCTCGCGTGGCCGCAGGGCGCCCGGCCCGCAAGATCTGAGCAATCGTTTTTCCCGCATGATCCTGTGCAGGTGGCAAATGTGTACGGGGCAGATAGGGCTTACCCTCCCGTTCTGCGCGCCGCAGCCGTCGCTCCCGGAGTACGTCAACGAGGCTCGGCCCATCCGCGCTTGGCTGAGGCATCAATCTCTCTTCAAGTTTGCGGAGCCGTCGGCTGATCGTCTTCATCGGTCTCCGTCGGCCCCATGCACGAAGGCATCGATAACCTCGAATGGAACCTTCTGATCAAGTGGCTCTCCGGCGATCAGCATTACGGTTCTTGGCGTCCAGTAATTCCACCAAGAGGTGGTGCGAGGCACGAGGCCGTTGTGATCGATTAGTTGCGCTTCGAGCTTTCGGAGTCGTGTCAGAATCCTTGTCATGCCCTATCTCTGTTCAACGTCGTCCGGTTTGAACCTGGTAGCTTCGCGTTGCGAGGCCATGGGGTATAACCGGGTGGAGGGATTGTGATTACAAACGAGTCCACCACCTCTCCATCCGGTGCGATAAAAACGTTCGTGATTTCCATGGGCGGAACTTCGGCAGCGCCTAAGTAATAGGCTTGCTCCAATCGCTCGATTCTGCGGATCGTGTTTCGCATCTCCTTCAGTATTCTCTCGTTGTCATGAAAATCATCCGAAGCCTTTCATCTCCTGGCCGCTGGGGCTTCGGCCCAGCGCCGGGGTTGGCCGGGTTCGAGTACAAGAGATCGCACCACTTTTCCATCGGCTGGCGAAACGAAATCGACCGAGATTACGGTACACGAGGCTGGGTCGTTCGAGACACCAATAGCTCGTTCCAATCTCTCGACTCTTCGAATCATGTTTCGCGTACTTCTCATCTGGCTCCGCCGTCGTCTTCCACGTCTTCAACCACGATGCGGAGGCTACCTGACCCAGAACGTTGCCGGCGCGGAACGCTTCCACCGTCTTCCTTGACCATTGGACCCTGACTTTGAGCACTGCCGATACCGCAGATTTTGGCACCGTTCTCCCGTATAAACCCTCCGTTTCCTTCGCGCTCAGCCCAGCTGGGATCAAGCAGAGATCAACCGTTGCAACGTCGCCAGCAGGAGGAAATCCACCTTCACGGAGGATCTGAAGGCACGTGTCGTCATCCAGGCCTCGTCCTACTAGATCGCTCATTACCACTACCACCCTCGGACGGTTTGTCGCAATTCCTAACTTATCCTCCAATTTGTCAAGCCGTCGATCAATGCTGCACTTCATCGCCGTAGGGTACCGCTGGAAGCGGCTTGCTCCAGCGCCGTCACGCGTCGCTTCGATATCTTCGCGTTCAATTGCTTTGGCCGAGTGGGACAACACGCTCTCTGCGCATCTTGCACGCGTCGATGCCGGTGTACTCGGGTCCAGCATGAGCTTCAGGAGCGTCGAGGTGGCGGCACCCGTCGCCTGCTGGAGGCGACGCCATAGAGCGGTGTTAGCCAACTCTCCTCCCACGGGCCCATGCCGGAGGCGCTAACGACCAGCAGGTCCTTGGCCCGCGTCGCCGCGACATAGCCGATTCGCACCGATTCGGCGCGGTCTTCCGTTTCTTCCTGGGCCTCATTTTCGCGTAATTCCCAGGGAGCCCAGCCGCAGAGTTTCTGGGCGCAAAGCTGGGCGTCGCCGTTGACGTGACGCTCACAGCCGCCGCGGCGGGTTGCAGCCGTGGTCATATCGGCCAGGATCACGACCGGAAATTCAAGCCCTTTCGCCTTGTGGACCGTCATCAGTTGCACGCCCCCGGCC
>CATPCN010000187.1 GCA_955652855.1 uncultured Chthoniobacterales bacterium
TGCCGCTAGAAAAAACGAACGCGTTCCGCGGTCTCTACCATTCGTTAGGCGGCCGCATTTCGCCGCTCGATCACATCGGGCCGGAAGATTTGCGCATCAACGAGCTTCTCGCCCGTGTTGGAAAAGAGAAATTTTCCGAAATTATTCTTGCGCTCGCCGCCGATGTCGAAGGCGAGGCAACCACAAATTATCTTGTCGATCTTTTGAAGAACAAGCCGATCTCACTCACGCGCATCGCCCATGGTCTGCCCGCGGGTGGAGGATTGGAATCGGCTGATGAGCTCACGCTGTATCAAGCGTTATCGGGCCGGACAAAGTTATAACGCATTGTCATCCCGAGCCGCGTTAGACGGCGAGGGATCTCTCAATTGCGGATCACGTCACCCAAGTTTGTGTAAACACTCACCAACTGAGAGGTCCCTCACTCCGTTCGGGATGACACGCCTTGTTGCTTTTCGCGAGCGCTCTGCATAATTTCGAGGCGCAATGTCTTGCGCAAAAATCGATCCGGCGCTCCATCAGGCGCAGAAGCCACCCTGGATCAAAGTTCGTCTTCCATCGAATCCGGTTTTCTTTTCAACGAAAGCGCTGATTTCCGATCTGCGGTTGCATACCGTTTGCGAAAGCGCGCAGTGCCCAAACCGCTGGGAGTGCTGGAGTCAGGGCACCGCTACGATGATGATTGCGGGCGATCGTTGCACGCGCGCCTGCGGATTTTGCGCGGTCACCACCGCGAAACCATTCGCGCTAGAAGATGACGAGCCGCAGCGCGTTGCCGAAGCAGTGCGACGGATGAAATTAAAACACGTCGTCATCACGGCAGTGGCGCGCGACGATTTGAAAGACGGCGGCGCAAATCATTTCGCGCGTGTCATTACTGCGATTCGCGACATGGATCCGTCGGTCGTCGTCGAAGTTCTAGTCCCGGATTTCCATGCGCAGGATTGGTGCATTCAAACGGTGCTCCATGCCGCGCCCGACATTTACAATCACAACATGGAAACAGTCGAACGTCTCACGCCGGTAGTGCGATCGCGCGCGAAGTATCGCACGTCCCTTCAAGTGCTTCGTCGCGCGAAAGAATTGTCGCCGAAGACTGTGACGAAAAGCGGCGTCATGCTCGGCCTCGGTGAAACCGAGCCGGAACTTTTTCGCACGATGGATGATTTGCGGGAAGTCGGCTGCCAGGTTTTGACGATGGGACAATATCTTCGCCCCACGCCGAACCATTTGCCGGTGGTTGAGTTCGTCACGCCGGAACGCTTCGAAATTTACGGCGAGATCGCGCGCGCCAAAGGTTTTGAGCACGTCGCTTCCGGCCCGCTCGTGCGCAGCTCTTATCACGCGGCCGACTTTCACCCGGTCGTCCGCTAACGATGGAGCAGTCCGGCGCGCACACACAAGATCGACATAAAAAATTCGCTGCCGTCATTCCGGCGTTCGGCGAAGAAAAACATATCGGCGACGTTGTTCGCCGAACGCGCGCGAAACTTGATCACGTTCTCGTCGTCGATGACGGATCGACTGACGCAACGGCGAATCGCGCGCGCGAAGCTGGCGGGGAAGTAATCGTGCATCCGGAGAATCGCGGCAAAGGCGAAGCGATCAAAACCGGATTGCGCCACTGGTTGGATCGACAATGCGATTTCGTGATCATTCTCGATGCGGACGGTCAGCATCTTCCCGAAGAGATCGATCGCTTCATCGACGCCGCAGCAACGAGCGACGTGCAGATGTTTGTCGGCACGCGCATGAACGACATTTCGTCCATGCCGCTCGTTAGGCGGATGGTGAATCGTTACATGAGCAACAAGATCAGCCGCGTCTGCGGGCAACAAGTTCCCGACACGCAATGCGGCTTCCGCATGTTACATCGACAATTGATTCCCGACGTCCTCGGCGGCGCGAACCGTTTCGATTACGAAACCGAAATGCTCATCATCGCCAGTCGCAAAGGTTGCAAGATCGAATCCGTTCCCATTACCACCGTTTACTCCGACGAAGTGAGCAGCATCCATCCCATGCGCGACACGCTCCGTTTTTTCAAACTGATGCGGCGGTATCGGAAGTTGTGACGCTGGTCACGACCGCTGCCATTGATTCGCAAATACGTCAATTGAATCCGGGAGGCAACCACTCTCGGATTTGCGGATGATGTGGGGCCCAGGCAGTCCAGGCGCTCTTCGCCCACGAACGAACAAGCATAAGATGTTCTTCCGCATTCTTGGCGTGATGAACGTCTGCGACCGTAATGGTTCCGCGATTCAGCGACGGCGTTAACCACACGAATCTCGATTTCGCTTCTGTCGCTTTGAGCATCGCTTCGTTAGCACGCTCTATTTTCAATCCGCACTCGAGCAAGAGGCAAAGTCGAATTAAATGCAGCGCGACCGATTGAATACTTTGCGGAGAAGGACGACCGAGATGTTGCACGGCATAAGCATCGACACTTAACCGATTCGTTTGCCCGTATGCCGGATTGCTGTATTCGCGTGCTAACACTTCGCCGTAAGCCGCCCAACATCCGGGAGAAGATTCCATGTAGCGATGTGTTGCACCTTCGATTTCCGGAAAGAGCCCGCGACAACCAACGCATGAAACTAAAGCCATCGGCGCAAAGGTCAGCACGCGGTCAAATCAATCCGCGTCTACGAAAATCGCCGATGTTTCCGCCGCTCGAGCGCTCGATCATGTCGATGGTGAACTTGAGCAGGCAAACTTCCCAGGCGTCATCCACGCCTTGGATGACGGCGCTGAGTGGTTCGTTTGCGTTTTCGACGTTGCGTTTGGTGCGCGTGACGACGGCGTCCATCGAATCGCGCAACGTTTCTTCGGTCACGTCGGTTTTGCGAAATTGAAATCCGTAACGCAGCACCGCGATGTTGCGCAGATTTGTGTGCAGTTGATCGACATAGCGCTGCGCTTTTTCGCCGAAGCCTTCGAGCAATAAGCGACTGAAATGTTCCGGCGCGAGAATCTGCGGACGTTCGGCGTGGATCTTCCCGTTGCGCACCCGGACTTGATCGACGCGATCCATCAACTCCGAGATGAGATAAAAATTGAAGCTCGTGCTGCCGAAGGTCGCGATCTGTTGTTCGGGCGCGAGAATCACCTGCGTGTTCTCAATCGCGTAGTCGAAGTTGTCCCTGGTCATTGTCGATCCAACGAACGATAGAAGATCGACATCTTATCGCAAATGGTAGGGCGTTTCTCCGAAGCGTCCGCTGGAATTAGTCGGACGGCTCGGAGAGCCATCCCTACCAGACCTACGCGGGTGTTTCGCAAACCGCGGCTTCGACGGCGTCCCGCACACGGCCGGAGCGCCAGCGCGTAACAGCTTCGTAGGTGAAAATAGCGAGCGCGATCCAGATCAGGCCGAACGTGATGAGATGGCCACGCGTAAACGGTTCGTGATAAAGAAACACGCCGAGGAAGAACGAGCCGGTCGGGGCGAGATATTGCAGGAAGCCGAGCGTTGTGAGCCGAAGATAACGCGCCGCATAGCCAAACCAAAACAGCGGAACAGCCGTAACGACACCGGTGCTGATGAGCAAGATCGACAATAACCCACCGCCGCGCTCGAAAATGAGCGTGCTGCTCATCTTTAAGAAAACCAAATACGCGATCGCCGCCGTCACGAGCAGGATCGTTTCGAGAAATAATCCGGGAATGGCGGCGGTGCCCGATTTTTTGCGGAGCAATCCGTAAAGACCGAAAGTGCTGCAGAGCGTGACGGCGATCCACGGGAAACGACCGTACCCGAA
>CATPCN010000188.1 GCA_955652855.1 uncultured Chthoniobacterales bacterium
CCGGAACCCATGCATGATGAAACTCTCCAGCCGTCGCGCCACCACCGGCATCACCGAATGGAGCACCTGCCAGCGATACCAGCGGTCGGTTTCTTTTTTGCCCTCCGCTTTCAGGCGGACCGCATACTCCTCACTCAGGTCGCCCGGCAAGGAACGAGAACGCCGTCCCAGCACGGCGTGCAGGAACAACTCGGCTGCGGGCGGCGGCTCCGGTTCATCATTACCGTGACACTCAGCCCGGAGGTGAATGGCCAGTCTCAGGCGCATAGCAGCAAAATAAAATGTCATCAGCAAGCCAAGAAAGAACGCCATCAATCGCCGGTGCTCCGCCACGAGATGATCCTGCCAGGCGAGAGGCCGCGAACTCATCCAGATCGCTTCTTCGCTCGGCCTGCTTCCGGCTTGCCGCCGCGCCCACGTCCGCCCTTCGTTCGGATCGGCGAGGTAGCGGAGCGGCTCGTCCAAAGCGCAGTCAAGACTTGACGGCGTCCACATTTCTCGCTTGCTGCATTCCGCTAACCCGCTTCGCGTCTTGGTTACGACGATGATCTTGCCGAGGGAAGGCGGCATGACCCGGCAAACCGGAATCCAGAGTCGATTTCCGACGAGCCGCGACTGGCTTGTCGCCAGGAACGCATCCAGTGCGGGTCCGACCGGTGGGCACACCGATAGCGCCTCCGCAACCGATTGGCTGACGGATCGCTTAAAAACATTCTCGCGCCGCGCTTCCTCCCAAGCCGCTGTCCGGCGCGGCACTACGATCACAAGAAATGAGAGAGCGCTCGCCACCGCTGCAACTATTGCCAACCTTCGCATACGCTCCTCTACGCCACCATCAGCCTTCGCGCCGGCCCGAGCGCCCGCTCGGTCCCTTCCTCCATGCGCCGGAACATGGCCCGCGTTTGCCGGACGGCCCGCTGACCCGGCGTTGTGACTTCGTAATAGGTCTTGGAACGAGCCCCGCGCCCGCGCGTGGTTGCTCCTTCCCGCGAAGTCAGGTAGCCCTTGTCTTCCAATCGTTCAAGCGCCGCGTAGACCGCGCCCACCGAAATGGGCCGTTCCGTGCGCTCTTCGATGTCTTGCCGAATCGTCATGCCGTACGCTTCATCGCCCAGCCGGATCAACGACAGCATCACCACGTATTCGAATTCGCCCAGATAATCGCCCTTGGCCATGAACCATCATCGTCCGCCGCTCGCCTAGCTTCTGTCAACCGGACGTGAGAATGGGGCCACCTTTCCCTCGCCCGCCAGCTTAGGTGGTCGTCCTCGCCGTCGAAGGCCTTTGCTTCGCTCCAATAAACGCGCAAAGAACGCGTGCGCTCCTGACCGCTCCGGGCAACGGCGAAAAATCCCACGTCCTCATATGAGGGAAATGGAGAAGAGTCCGAGTTTGATTTCCAGCTTGGCATCACTCGCCGATGCGCCGTCTATGTCGCGCACATGGACGCACGAAGCGATTTTGGTTTTGGCGCATTAAGAATCACAACGTTCTTGCGCTGAGCGTCGTGCAAACAATCGTCTCCAAACACGCAAAACCCGCTTGCAGGCGGTCATTACTCGCCTGTATAAACGACCTCTCGCTCCTGTGAGCGGGCCGGGAAATTCGAGCGCCGCATTGCTCGTACAACCTAACCGGCAGCAAGCCGGAGAAAAGGAGGCCCCCATGAAATTCTCTAAAGACGTGCAACTCAATCCATCTCTGCCGGACATCGCTCCGCCCCTCACCAAGCCCGTGCCGATGCGCCTGCGGAACGAAATGCAACTCGACGAAAGCGAACGCCTGGCCGACCTGAAGATGGTCGCACGGCGGCTTGGTGTCAGTCCGCGTTATGTGCAAACCCTCGTGCGCCGCAAAGTTATTCCGGTGATTCGACTCGGACGCCGTTGCACCCGGTTTGATCTCGATGCCGTTCTCACTGCCGTCCGCAAATTTGAAATCCAGGAGCAGGGCTGATGAGTACTTCATCCAAAGAGCGGCACATGGGCGGTCTTTCCTCGGGTGTCTTGGCGTTGCCAGCAACGCCATTCTTTGGAGAACCGATCCCACTCGCTCTAAAATTGATCCCGACAAGTATGTTGACGATTCGCGCCATGTCGAACGGAATTGGCTACGCCAGGAAATACCTTGAACAGAGCGACTATTACAGTGAGAACGAGAAGGTCCTTGGCGAGTGGTTCGGGAAGGGCGCGGAGAAGCTGGGACTGAACGGCCAAGTGCTCTCGGAGCACTTCGAGCGCATCCGCCAGGGCTTGCATCCTGAGACTGGGGAAAAGCTCCGCCAGCGCACGAGCGCGGATCGCACGGCCAGGGACGGCACGAGGCAAAGCAAAGGCCGCAACCTCTATGATCTGACCTTCTCCGCTCCCAAGTCGGTTTCGCTCATGGCGATTCTGGGGAAGGACGAGCGTCTGATCCAAGCCCACGAACGCGCCGTTAAGTTGGCTTTGGCTGAGACGGAACGATGGGCGGCAACACGCGTCCGCGTCAACAAGCAGGATACCGACCGGATCACCGGCAATCTGATCGTAGCCTGCTACCAACATTTCGATAGCCGCTGGCTTGATCCTCAGATGCACACTCACTGCGTCGCCGCCAACATGTCACATGATGGCGAGGAAAAGCGCTGGAAGGCTTTGCAGGCAACCGGCATTTACCAGAGGCGCGCCTTTCTCAGCGAGGTCTACCGAAACATCCTGGCCCACGAAGTGGAAGCCCTCGGTTACGAGATCGAGAACCGGAAGAACGGTTTTGAAATCAAACACGTTTCGCAAAGCCTCATTGAAGAGTTCAGCCTGGGCAGTCATGAACGCGACCTGGCCGTCGCTGCTTTTATTGAAAAGCAGGGACGCACGCCGACCGGCTCCGAGATCGCCGTCCTTGTCCGTGTAACCCGCCCCGATAAGCTGATCGATATTTCGACCGCCGAAGTACGCGCAACCCAGCTTGCCCGCCTCAGCCCGGAACAGGCCCGCGAACTGGCGATCGCACGCGAACAGGCCGATCGGAACCGCGGAGAAGTCAAGACCCACAGCACGGAACAATCTCTTCAGCATGGACTCGATCACGTCTTTGAGCGCGTGTCGGTCGCACCCGATTACGAAGTGCTGGCCGAGGCGTTGCGCCATGGCCGCGGCCATCTCCGATTGGCCGACCTCACCAACGCGTTGCGCGAACATGAAAGCCGCGATCAAATCCTCCGCGCCGGTGACGACATCGCCACCCGCGCCTCGCTGGAACGCGAGCGCGACATGATTCACCTCGTCAACCGAGGCCAGTCTAAATATGGACGGCTCGCCAAATATTCGAACGATTTTCAAGTCTCGGAAAAGTTGAACGCCGAGCAGCGCAAAGTGATCGATTTCGTGCTCGATTCACGCGACTTCGCCGTCAACATCGAGGGGGCCGCCGGAACCGGCAAGACGGCCGCCTTGAAGGAACTCTGCCGTGGTTTGCAGGCGGGAGGACGGCTCATGGTCGGAGTCGCGCCCACCTTGAGCGCCGCCGAGGAACTGAAAAAGGCCGGTATCCAGAACGCCATGACCGTCGAGCGGCTTTTGCAGGACAAGGACAACCACCCCACGCTCACCGGTCGCGCCATCATCGTCGATGAAGCGGGAATGGTATCGGGACGGCAAATGCAGGAGCTTCTTTCCCTGGCCAGCCGCTTTGACGCACGCGTGATCTTTTCGGGCGATGCCCGCCAGCTTCAGTCGGTCGAGGCGTCCGACGCCTTGCGCATCCTGCAAAAAGAATCCCGGCTCGCTACCGTCGGTTTGCGCGAAGTTCAGCGTCAGCAGACGAAGGAATACAAGGAGGCCATCAAGACCTTGCGCACCGACCCGGCCAAGGGCTTCGAAAAACTGGAGAAGATGGGCGCGGTCATGGAATCGGGATTGCTCGACCGCCCCGAAGCCGTGGCCGAAGCTTACTCCAAAGCCAGGGGCCAGGTACTCGTGGTTTGCCCGACCCACGAGGAAATCGGGCGAGTCACGACCGCCATTCGCGCCGATCAACGCCGACGCGGTGAGCTAGGCGCTGAACGCAAACTTGACCGGCTGGAACCGT
This sequence comes from uncultured Chthoniobacterales bacterium, assembly GCA_955652855.1. The sequence goes on from CATPCN010000188.1 coordinate 4,069, forward strand.
TGAACTGGACGGAAGCGCAAAAGCGCGACATGGCGAATTTCGTTCCCGGCCAGGTGCTCGTGTTTCATAAAGGCACCAAAGAAGCGCGCAAGTACGAAGCGTTCACCGTGGCGGCGCAGAACGGAGACAGCATCACCGCGCGCAACGGGCTAGGAAAAGAAATTCGCATCACCAGGAAACAGGCCAAGGCGTTCGGCGTTTTCGAGAAACGCGAGATTGGCATTGCCGCAGGTGACTGGCTTTCCATTCAGGCAAACGTGCGCGATGGCGCTTACCAATTCACCAACGGCGAACGGGTCCGCGTGGCAAACGTGAACGCCCGTGAAGCCATTCAACTGGAAGACGGGCGCACGATCCCGCATAACTTCCGCCAGTTCAATCACGGTTACGCCGTCACCGCCCACAAGAGCCAGGGCAAGACCGTCGATGCGGTCATCATCTCGGGCGACCGGATGACCCAGGAATTGTTTTACGTCGCCGCCTCGCGCGGACGGAAGCGCATTCAGGTGTTTACCGGCGACAAGGAAATGCTCCGCGCCTCGATCGGCGTTTCCGGCCTGCGGATGTCCGCCCTTGAACTTCTGCGCAAACAAACGCGCACAGTGGATCGCACGCGTTTCGCCGAACGTCCACCCTCGGTGATTGAGCGCATCGGTAAAGTGATGGAAAAGATTTGGGTGAACGTGCCCCGGCTCATGTTTGGACAACATTTCGCCCCGGAGCGTGAAGGCAGGGAGATCGGCAGATGATTACCGCAAAGGACAAAGAACAGAGCTACCGGACGGTGCCGGACGGAGCCTACTACTACGGCCTCACCATCATCACCGGCGACGTTTACCGGCTGATGATGTGGAACGATTTGCTCGGCGTCGAAGGGAACGACCGCGAAGTGAAGATCACGTTCCGGCTCTGGGATGTGGCGATCAAGGGTTCGGGACTCCTGCAATTGATCCGCGACGCCAAGCGCCATAAGATCGATATCCTGACCGTTGCCCCACGCAACCAAGCCATGATGGGCGGCGAAGGGCTGATCGTAAAGGAAATCGACGTGAAAGAGGCGGAATCATGAACCCAGCAGCGAGGAAAGATTTGCCTGTTCCTTCGATCTCGGCTAGCTTGAAGTATATGGGCACTGTGAACCTCGAATTGCCGTCCGACCTGGTTTCAATAGCCAGGCTCGACCAGGGCGACGTTTCGCAGGAAGCGGCCAAGCTGATCGCCTTGGAGCTTTTTCGCGAAGACAAGGTTTCCTTGGGTCGCGCAGCGGAACTATGCCGCACACCGATCGAAGCCTTCATGCAGTTTGCCGGTGAGCATCAAGTCCCTTTGCATTACGGCGTCGCGGATCTTGAAGAAGATCGCCGTACGATGGAACGTCTCGGTCTGTGAAGGTCGTTTCCGACGCTTCGCCCTTGATTGCGCTTGCTCGGATTGGTCATTTCGACCTTCTCCCAAAGCTCTACGGAATCATCGTGATTCCCACCGAAGTTTACACCGAGGTTGTCATTGCCGGAGCGGGATTGCCGGGCGCCAAACAGGCCGCTGGAGCCAATTGGATTCAGGTGACCGCAGTGGGCGACTCCACCGCTCTCAAAGTGGCTGTGGAAAAGACAGATCTTGGAGCAGGCGAAGTCAGCGCCGTCATTCTAGCCAAGGAACTCGCCGCCGATCTGCTTCTGATGGACGAATGGAAAGCACGACAGTACGCCATGGCGCAAGGTCTATCCGTGAAGGGTTGCATTGGCATTCTTGAAAGCTTCCACCGCGACGGGCGGGGCGCTCGTTCTCGGGTTCTACCTCCCGGCTCGCTCTTCGCCACTCGCAAGTGCTCCCTCTTCGGCCACCTCCTTTGCTCCAAATGCTTGGCTCGAAATCTCTCCCGACGGCGCCGTCAAAATA
>CATPCN010000189.1 GCA_955652855.1 uncultured Chthoniobacterales bacterium
CAGTGCGCGCGACCCGAGCCGCCTCAGGTTGCGGTCAGAGAGCGGCGCGTCAGTGGCGACCACGATCATGATCGATCCGTCGGTCTTCTCATGCAACGCGCGCGAAAATTTGTGGCTGCCCATCTCGCGACCTACTGGTGCTCCCATTATCTGAAGCACGCCGCCGAAATTCGTTTGCACCAGCACACCAACTGTCCAACCGCCGAGCGATCGCGGAACTCGCCGCGACGAAGTACCGATTCCGCCCTTCCATTCAAAGGCGCGCGTCCCCCTGCCAGCGCCAACGCTGCCCTCGCTTACCGGACCACTCCGCGCCGATAAAAGCGCTTGTCTCACTTCTACCCCAGTTATCGGGCGCGACCGGATTGCAATGTTCAGCTCGTATCCGTCATTCGTTTCGCCGACGACGGGATTGATCGAGTGGACGTTCTCCATCCCCGGCTGCGCGAGCATCCACTCGACCATCGCATCCGCGGCTTTCCAGACGCAAAGCGTGCAGGTGAGAAGTATCGGGCTCTCGAGCTCACCCAGTTCATTCACCTGTGTCGAGCCTAGCAACTTTCCGAAGCCGTTGCCAACGACGATTGCGGCAGGAACTCGTTGCAGAAAAAGATTTCCGGCATGAGGAAGAATTGCGGTGATACCGGTGCGCACAGAATCGCCTTCGTCTATCGTTATCTGACCCACTAACACTCCCGACACATCGGTAATGGCGTTGAGAGGCCCCGTCGAAAAAACGCCGGGAGCGACCCCAAGCTCACGCGCACGCGGACGCTGCTGCGCGTCAACGGATGCCGCCAGAACGACACTGAGGACGAAAGCACATTTGAACGACGATGCGAGCACGCCTTAACGATAGCGAAAAACTCAAAGCTGCGAGCCTCCAGATAGCCGCCTCACGCACGGCTTCAACCGGGGTCGAGAAACACGTTAAGAACTCTTAGTGTGACTTTGACGCAAGCATGTCGTCTTTAGAGAGCGATGGAGGAATCGCTAGTCCTACCATGGCTCGTAAGTAAGAGCTACCCACTGGGGAAATTGCGTTACACTCCACCCTTAGGGAGATGAAGGGGAGACTTGAAGCTCCGCTCTTTTCTTTCCCGGTCGGCTTTGTTGCTAATCGAGTAGGGAGTCTCCCAAGTGTGACGGAATTCCACCATCGAGAAGTCTATTTGAGCGGAAACACTGCTCCATTTCCCCTTTCACTGCTTGGTCGAGCCCATATGGCAGTAATCTCTCGCATTTTTCGCGGGATGCTGGCGATCATGTCTCTCGCCCTTTGGTCTCCCGCGCTTCATGCGCAGGACGGTAGTCGTACCCAGGTAACTAAGCCGTCCCCTGAGCGCGAAGGTTGGCGCATGATCCCGGGGCTCAGGATCGTCGAAACGTTCGACGACAATCCGTTTCTTCTTTCGGATGCGAGGAAGGCCGGACTGGCAGCTCCTTCGGCCGCTAGCATCGCCAGCGGACGTTACACCGGCATGGCCGACCCGAGCGACTACGTCACCAGCATGCACGGAGCCCTCCATGCGGAAGGTCCCGGAATTCTCGGACACCGGCTCACACTCGGCGCGGAGGCGCGTTACCAGTACTATCAGCGAAACGCCCTTCGCAGAAACACGTTCTACGACTTGAGAGCCGCCCAGGCGCTTGGCCATGGCGCTCACATTGCGGCACGCGCGGAGTTCCAGCCCAAGTTTTTCTTCCGGAATTACCTGGCCGACGCCGTCGATCTCAACGGCGACGGAGTGATTCAGCCCAGCGAGCGAATCTATGCTGCTGGCACGTACTCCGACCAGATATTTACAGGCGAGTTTCGCCAGCGACTGGTGAAGTCGACCGAGGACCATCCGTTCGGTGCGCAACTGACAATCCAGGGTGGACATAAGACGCGGACCTACCAGCAGCCATTCCAGACCAGAGGATACAGTGGCCCGTTTGCTGGTGTCGTTGGCGCGCTGGATTTCAAAAGGAGCGTCGGCCTGGAAGGCGAGTATCGCCGATATTCCTTGCGCGCCAACCCTGGCACCGCAGTGGTACTGCTTAACGAGCCGGATTTCAATCAGGACTTCAACGGCAACGGGACAATCACCGATCTGCAGGTACGCTCGATGCAAACGGTTGACTTCTCCCGCATTGAACACGATATGCACGCGCGGTTTCGTGTCCGTCCAACCGACGCGTCCGAGACTACACTTTCGTACGGACTCCGTTTGCGGAACTTCCAATCGAAACAGCCGTACGATGTGTACAACAACACTCGCCGCGACCGGCGCGATCGACTGGGCCTTGATCTGGGAAATCGGTTTTCTCAGCGGACGACCATCCATTTCGGCGGGAGTTACGAGCTCCAGAAGTTGACGAATACCCTACGTCCGACGGCGACGATCGATGGCATTACGGACTACACGCAGAAGGGATTCTACCTCTCTTGGTCGCAGCAGCTGTAACCACTGAGTCGCCGCTGTCCGCGTCCCGGCTTCTTGAGCCGCACGGACAGTACAACCCCTCACGGGAAGAAACAGAATGACGAAAGTCTTCTCAGAGGACACCAAGGCGTGCATGAAGATCGCTTACGTGGCCCGGCGGATACCACGCGTAGCGCTGCACATGCAACTGGGAGTCCCCGCCGATCCCGCGTCAGGCGATATCGTGCTCGCAAGAGTCGAGAAGATCGGAAAGAATACTACTCTCGAGCTCGTGGAAGGTCGGCGATGCACGCTGCACGAAGGTGATCTCGTGGTCGTCGCCTTCGGGAACCGCTACGCAACACTGCAGTTCGAGGCGTACGCGCGCTCCGAGGGCGACCGGTGTGATCTGCTGTCGATGGGGGGGCTGTGCGGACTGGTGGAGAGCAAGCATGATGGTGTCTCCGATCCGAGCAAGCTTCGCATCCTCGGGGCAATCGGTGACGCTCAAGGCAAGCCATTGAGGCTCTCCGACTATTCCTTGTCGCCCGCGCTTTCTCCGCGGCAGGCGGCGCCGAGAGTGATCGGCGTCTGCGGCACGTCGATGGACGCGGGCAAGACCTACACGGCTCGCAGTCTGGTTCTGGGTTTACGCCAACAAGGATTGCGTGTAGCGGCGATCAAACTCACGGGAACTGCGTCGGGCAAAGACACGTTCAGCCTGCTGGACGCAGGCGCGACTCCGGCGCTGGATTTCATCGATGCCGGTCACCCGTCGACGTATCTGTGTGCGCTGAAGGACCTACTACACATCTACAGCGTGTTGGTGTCCCAAGCGACTGCCCTGCGCGCCGATTGCATCGTAATCGAGCTCGCTGACGGTCTTGTCCAGCGTGAAACCACGGCACTGTTGACCAGTCCGCGCTTCGCCGGTAGCGTGAACGCTTGGCTACTCGCGGCGAACGACGCC
>CATPCN010000190.1 GCA_955652855.1 uncultured Chthoniobacterales bacterium
GCCGAAAAAGAGTGCCGCGAATGTCGTCGATCTGCCGATTAATAATGTAGGCGCGCATTTTCGGATCGATTGTCTCTTCGAGAAGATGATGCGTGAGCAGCTCTTCATTGAATGTCGATGCAACTTCCGCCAAAAAAATCGGGTAATCGTAATCCTGGAAACTTTGCGATTTTTGGGCGAACCAGGTGTGCATCGAGTGACCGGCCTCATGCGCGAGCGTGTAAACGTCGGAGAAGACGTCGTCCTTGTAATTCATCAAGATGTAAGGCGGCGCGCCGTAGCTGCCGGAGGAAAATGCGCCGCTGCGTTTCCCTTTCGTTTCATAACGATCGCACCAACGGCCGCGCAAACCTTCGCGCACAACATCGACATATTCCGCGCCGAGTGGCTGCAACGCAGCGATGACTTTATCGATCGCTTCATCAAACGTGACGTGCGTTTCAATTTCCGCGACCAGCGGAACGTAAGTGTCATATTGATGGAGCTTCTTCAGGCGGAGCGCGCGTCGTCGCAGTTCGTAATAGCGGAAGAGCGGCGCAAGATGAGCGCGCGCCGATGCGATGAGTCCGTCGTAAACCGCGGCCGGCACCTCGTCGCGAAAAAGCGAAGCCTCCAGCGCGGAAGAATATTTTCGCGCGCGCGCCCGGAAAACATCCGCGCGCACCGAATACGAAAGCGATGAAGCAAGCGTGTACTGATGATCGCGAAATTCTTCGTAGAATTGATGAAATGCTTTTTTGCGCAGCTCGGCATCGCGTTTGACCAGGAATGAGCTGAAAGTGCTTTGGGTGAGCGGCTGCTCGCTTCCTTTCGTATCAATCAAGACGCCGAATTTCATATCGACGTTGGTCAGTTGCGAAAACGCGTCGTCGTATCCGTTGAGCGCGGAACTACCGAGCGCGAGCAAGCGTTCTTCCGGCTCGGAAAGCACATGCGGCTTTAGCCGGCGGATTTTTTGCAACTTCGTTCGCCACGATCGCAGCGCAGGATCGACAATAAATTTTGCGAAGGTTGCGTCGTCGATCGCCTGGATTTCCGGAACGACGAATGAAGCCGCCTCGCCGATCTTCGTCAGCAAATTGTCCAACTGACTCATCCGCGCGAGGTACTCCGCGTTCGCGCTGTCCTCGGATAGCTGGAGCGACGCGAAATGGATCACGCGCTCGAGTTTCAAATCGAGCGCTTTTTCAAACTCGAGACAATCGGCGAGTGTCTGGACCGATTGGCCGACGCGTCCTTTCCATTCCACGAGCTTCGGATACGTGCGCTGAATCCAGAAGAAGTCTTCGTTCCACTTTCCGACGTCAGCGAAAAGATGGCTGAGGTCCCATTTGTCGAACACGGGAATTTCAGCGCGATTGGGAATATGCGAGTCGGACATACTAAGAAAGAAGACGTTCAACGTGCGCTCGCTCGCAACTGATTTTCTGAAGATCGACGATCGCTGGATGGCGGGCGATTTTGCGCAGCGCTTTTTCGAGCAGTGTCTTGCCCGGCGACAATTTGTGCCAGGGCGATGCGCCGGAAGGATGAGGCAAGGGAATAATATCGACAATCGACTTAGCGCGACGGATTCGGAACTTGCGCCCGACAACCTCGTCGAGTTTGTCGAAAGGGATGAATTGTGCGATCGCCAGTTTGCCAACCGGAATCAGGAGACGCGGTTTCAAGATTTCGAATTCGTCATTCATCCATGGCGAGCAATTACGAATTTCATCCGGCGCCGGGACGCGATCGCCACCGGCTGGAGTTTTTCCGGGGAAACATCGACATACGGCCGCGAAATAAATTGTCGATCTAACGGTCGGCTCGTTCATGCCGCAGAATTCTTCGAACCAGCGGAAAAGAGTTTTGCCCGCAGTATGAGCGAAAGGTCTTTTCAAAACGGGTTCGCGAACGCCGGGCGCTTGACCGATCAACACCACATCGCTCATGACCGCGCCGCCCGAGACCGGCGGTGGCAACATGCGCGGACAACGCCGGCACTGAAGCAACTTCGCGACATGTCGATTGAGCTGAACTTGTTTGCGCGATGCGGCCATCAACGCCGAAAGATCGACATAATTAAACTGAGCAGGATGCTGAGGACGATGCAGGTAACGATCGGAAAATAGAAAACCGAGCTTCCGCGCCCGATCCGAATGTCGCCCGGCAAACGGCCCAGCCATTTTGGAGCGAATCCGCTCCAGAAAATCACGCCTAACAGCGCGGTGATCGCGCCGATGATGACCAAAAATTTACCGAGCTCACGCATCTGAGAGAAGGTTGCGTCGGTTGGGCAAACGCACAAGGTTGGGAGAATGGCGGTGCAATTCAGAGATTATTACGAGACGCTCGGTGTTTCGAAGACAGCGAGCGAAGACGAAATTCGCAGCGCGTTCCGCAAACTCGCGCGAAAATATCATCCCGACGTAGCGAAGGATAAGAAGACCGCGGAAGAAAAATTTAAGCAGATCAACGAAGCTTACGAAGTCTTAAGCGATCCGGAGAAGCGGAAGAAATACGATCAACTCGGGGCGAATTGGAATCAGCCGGGGGGATTTCAGCCGTCGCCCGGTTGGGGAGGCGAACAACCAGGCGGAGGATTTCATCGTTACGGCGGCAGCGACGGCGGGGTCGAATTCGAATTTGGCGGCACGGGATTCAGCGATTTCTTCGAAGCGTTTTTCGGAGGCGGACAGGGTCGCTCGGCCTTCGGTGGCTTCGGGCAACGCCCTGCCACCGCGGAACGCGGCGGCGATGTCGAAGCGGACCTTATGGTAACGCTCGAAGAAGCTTTGCATGGATCGAAGCGCACCGTGTCCCTGCGACGCAGCGGTTCGAACAAAGTGGAAACCTATCAGGTAAAAATCCCCCGTGGCGTGCACGAGGGACAGCGCATTCGGCTGGCCGGGCAGGGCGAAGCCGGAGCGCGCGGAGGCAAAAGCGGCGATTTATTTTTACGGGTGCGGCTCGCGAGTCATCCCGATTTTTCGGTGGAAGGCAGCGACTTAATTCACGAATTGAAAATCGCGCCAGCGCAGGCGGCGCTCGGAGCGGAATTGAAAGTGCCCACCCCAGAAGGA
>CATPCN010000191.1 GCA_955652855.1 uncultured Chthoniobacterales bacterium
CAGCAGATTTACTATTCGGCGAGGCCCGGTTATTACTACAATTCCGGCAATCCCTACGGGTATCGCCGGGGGCATCGATACGTGCAGTATCGCAGCAGCCGCAGGCATCATCATCACGACTGGCAAGACTAGCGGTAACGCGATTTCCATCGGCCTATCCTATTCGGTTTGAACCGGGGCAAGTCGGCAGTCGGTGCGTTCGGGCCGACAAATTGCGTGAAGTGCTTCGACGCCTCAACACGGGTTCCAATGGTCCAGATGCAGTCGGGTTCAGTGTTTCAGTTGATGATGGCCCAGATGTCGAATTAAGCCTGACTAACGTCGCTCCGCGAGGTTTTGCTGGCGCTCGCGAGTGCGTTGACGTTGCGCGAGTCCCAGATTGCCAGCTCAAAAAGAAACTGTTTGAACGGCAGGCCAATCTCCGGCCGCATGCAAATTCGCGTCATCAGCGTTTTGATCTGCCATGATGTGTAATTGCGCTGAGGAATTAGGCTAAAGCCAAGCGGCAACTCGGTTCGCTCATCGACAACCGGCAAGAACTGCGGCCTCATCACGTTGAATCTGCGGCCGTCGAATTCGTATTCGCCCTGCTCGCTCCAATCGTACACGTAGTGATTCAGCGTGACATCGTCGGAAGTGTAACAATCACCGGCCGAGACCTTGCTCCAATCGCGTTGAATGCTGGGAAGTGCTAGCTTCGCAGCTCGTGGCCCCAGGCGCAGTGGCCGCATTGCTTTGATCATCGGTCTGACAGCTCGACGGATGACTCCAGGGACCCGGCTCTTCGCAATGCGGCAGTCGAACAGCCAAGCGTGACGAAATTTTTCAGAGAAACGCTCGCCGTTATGTGTTGTTCCCAACTGAAGATGTCGATATGCTTCTCCGATTCGGTCGCCGCGATAGAACGAAGCGTGTTGCGTCAGCAGCTTCAGATCGTCGGGGAAATTCGCCACTAATTGCTCAGCCGCTTTGCCCTTTACAGGTTCGGTGCATTCTTGGAGCGCATTTGCCCGTTATATCCACTGGCGTTGCTGCCGGTTGAGTATTGAAATTATATGACGGCTCGCAACTTCTCAGACGCCCGCTTTGCGAAGAAGCTCAAGGCTCTTTTGGAGGTATGCCGCTCGCGGAGCACTTTTGAGATGTTCGGCTTCAGCGTCCGTAAAAAGAGGCCGATCAATCGGCTTAAGCTCGTCCGGGTTCTCAAGCCAGAACCGAATTCTAAAAAGCTGCATTAAATGCGTTATATCGCCAAAAAGCCCTTCATAGCAGTGAATCGAATCCATGATGAGATTTTCGCCCAGCTTTGGAAGCAGTCTTACCTTTCCGTGCAGGTCAAGTCGTCCGTGCTTAATGAAGTTTTGAACTTCTCGGGCGCGTTTCTGGAATCCCTGCGGCTTTGTTTTGAGCCAAGACTGAAAGACCGACGATTTGCCCGCGTGCCCGCCAAGCGCGACATAGCAATCGTTCGCAGCGTGGGCCAATCCGAGAATGGAAATTGGATCATCTCGCGTAAACCAGAGCCAAATTGCCGCTTCAAGTTGCGACTGCGCGGCATGCGCCTTGGTAACGGTCAACGTTATTGGCGCTTTATGGGCGCTCATCGTCACGGGTTAGTTTGGCCTGGATGGTTTCAGGAGAAAGAACACTGCCGCGTAGACAACGCCCACCACGAACCATCCAGTGAATGCGGCGGCGAAACCGTCGGCTCCTCCAAAGAATAATCCCGTGCCAAGAAAAATAGGCAGCATCACGATGGTTAAAATCTTCTGCTTTTTGTTCACGGATACGGTTTCGGCAATAGCGGGTCTTCGGTTATCGCTTCCCAGTAGTCGGCATGTGCTTGGCGATATGTCCACGTTTGTCCGGTGGTCGTGTCGATCCGCACGATTATACCCATGTACTCTTTCTCCTGCCCGATGTTTCCCGGAACGAAAACCTTTCCGTAAATCAATTGGTATCGGTTGCCGTGGAGCTTTTCTGACATGACAAATCCCAAACCGACTAGCAAGAGAACAAGGGCGGCGCTCGCCGAAATCGATAAAACCGAGCGCATCATTTTAGCTTCAGGTGAAAGTGTAACGGCTGGCCACCAAGAGGCGCTTCGCAAAGCAGAGGCGGATGAATCCTTAAAGATTCCTTGGTTTCTTTCAGAAACAGAATTTCTCCACGGCTGCGAAGCATGCCCAGAGTTGCTGCGTCAAGCGGTTGGAATGTCGGCCTATCGTCGCCATAGAAGTTTGCTAGACCTCTGGATAAAAATTGGCCGTCCGCATCCTGCAATTCTGCGGGAACATTTGCTCGGATTGACTTGGCCAGATCGCATCCCTGGGGCGCAGGCGAGCGATTCGGGGGAGCTGGCTTATCTTGTGAATTGGTCATGGCCCGCCTTTAACAAGTGCCGTCAATTTGCGCGATCTCAATCGACGGGCAATAATGCGTCTGTGGCGGAGGCCGGAATTTGTTGATTATGGCGCTGGCGATAACGACGGTGCTTGTTCTGGCGTCGGGGTGGTTTGTTGCGCTCTCATGGCCGGTGAAGCTGGCGCGGCTGTGGGCGATTGCGTGGGCGATAATGGCGCTGTGTGTAATAGAGGCGCTGTGGACGGCGCAGTATTGGCGGGCTGTTGCCAGATCGCAATTCCAATGGCGACCGCCGCTGCAATCACAATTCCCGCAATCGCAATCCGACGGTTTTTCCTGTCGCGTTGTTCCGCAGTTTTATCATCCTTTAGTTTTTGCCGACGCTGTCCCTCCAACGTCGCAGCGGGGAAATCCCTATGGCTGGGGAAATCTCGTAGAAACCTATCAAGCTCCTCATCTGACATTTCTCGATACGGGGATGACCACCACGCCATTAGGCGAGTATATGAAGCCCGGTCGTAATTTCTATAACCAAACGGCAGCAACACCTATCCACTTTATATGACATATATTGTATGATGTTGTGAAGCGAGCGTCGGAATCTTGCCTTGAAATTCCCCTGCGGGCGTGCGCGGTTATCACCGTTATGCCAGGAACGCACCGCAAAACGCCAAAAAGTAGCCGCCTCTTCTCTGGAACCTAGCGAGCTTAACCAGCCCGATGCCCTTGATCCGGAGTACTGTGACCTGCGCTAGCGCGTTTTGCGTAAACCTTGGAACCAACCCCGGGCGGCAGCAGCCAACGCGATGATCGTGATGCGACCGCGTTTCACCTCGTCATCCGGGCGACTGACGGAAAACCGGTGGCGATTGGACGGATTGTATCTCAATTCTCTCGCGGAGGCCCAGGGCGCTTAATGGCAGTGGACCCGGCCTGGCGCAATCGCGGCCTTGGCGACCGAATATTGCGAGGATTAGAGAATGAAGCGCGCTCGCGAAAGCCACGCGTGTCGTCTTGAACGCTCGCGAGGATGCTCGTGAGTTTTACCTTGCACACGGCTACCAAGCCGAATAACCAGGTGAGATTCGCCAAGAGTGTCCCCTATTCAAGCAATGAAACATCGACATTAACTTTGTCGACAAGAGGTAACGTTCATTAATACGCTCTTAACGAGTATTGCTCTTGAGACATTTTTTGCCGCGAAAAGATGGGTCGACTGCTGCCGACTGTCATTTAGTTGCGATTTTCTTGCGCCGCCATTCCTTGACCGCCCTTCTGCCCCTGCTAGCGTCGCTTTCGCGCCAAAGTGCGCCTCGCCACACGATGAACTGCTTTCGATTCCTTATTGCTTACCTAGCTTTGTCTCTTTCTCTTAGCGCTGCGCTGGCTCAAGAAGCCCTCGTGGAGCCGACGCCGATCATTCCGAGCCAAGAAAAAACCAGGGAGGAGAAAGTCGAGAAGGAGTCCAAGCAAAAAGCAGTCGCGGAGAAAGAGAGTATCCGGGAAACGATGACCGCAGAGGAATTCAAGGCGGCAGGACTCGACAAACTTTCGGAAGAAGAACTGCACAATCTCGACGCCAAGTTGCAGGGAAACCAGCACGCTGCCGAGACGAAGGCAGCCGAGAAGGCGGCAACGGAAGCGACTGCGAAAGCCGAGGTGGACCACGTGAAAAGGGACATTATTTTCAGTCGCGTGGATGGAACTTTCAACGGCATCACTGGCCACACTCTGATCAAGCTGGAGAACGGGACTACTTGGAAACAAGCGATGCCGGGCGATCATTTCCGCGCCAACGTTACAGATCACCCGAAGGTGGCGGTCCTTCATGATATATTCGGCTACAAGATGCGCGTCGAGGGTACGCACGAGTTTTATGTCGATCCAGTGCGCAAGTAGCCTTTAACCGAGTGGTAAAGAGCTCGGCAACGGCACAAGGCTGGCAAGACCGAATTCTTCGTGGGTCAACTTCGCCGCGCGTTCCACGTCCTCTTCATTAATCACCACTGCGATCTTGATCTCCGACGTGGAAATGAGCTGGATGTTGATCCCGCCTTTTCCAAGGCATTCAAATAATTGCGCCGCCACGCCAGAGTGCGATCGCATCCCGATCCCAACCACGCTCAATTTTGCCACGCCGCTTTGCGCGGCGATTCCGGTCGCACCGATTTCTTTCACCACTGGCGCAAGCAACTTTTTCGTTTGCTCCAATTCGTTCTCATGAATCGTGAATGAGATATCGGTCGCTCTTCGCTGCGAAACATTCTGCACGATCATGTCCACGACGATGTTGGCCGATGAAATCGCCGAGAAAATTGTCCCGGCGATGCCCGGCTGATCCGGCACGCCAGAGACCGTGACCTTCGCCTGCTTCCGATCGATGCTTACGCCGCGGATGACGACATCCTCCATGCTCGCCGTCTCTTCCTTCGCGATCGTGCCGGGAGTCCGATTAAAACTCGATCGCACTTCGAAATCGATCCCGAACTTCTTGGCAAACTCGACGGCGCGCGACTGCATTACCTTTGAGCCGCCTCCAGCCATTTCGAGCAGCTCGTCGTAGGCGACTTCATCGAGCTTCTTTGCATCGGTGACGACGCGCGGGTCGCAAGTGAAGACACCATCGACATCCGTGAAAATCTGACAACTGTCCGCATTGAGCGCGCCAGCGAGCGCGATCGCCGTCAAATCAGACCCGCCGCGTCCCAGCGTCGTCGTTTCACCTTCCGGCGTCTGCCCTTGAAATCCGGCGACGATCACAATGTAATCATCTGCTAACAGCTCGTAGACTTGTTTTGGACTGATGTTTGCGATCTTTGCCTTCGTGTGAAAGCGGTCGGTCAGAATTCCCGCTTCCGCGCCGGTCAACGACACTGCTCTTGCGCCCAGAGCGTTCACCGCCATCGCAATCAACGCGATTGCCGCTTGCTCGCCGGTCGCGAGCAAAACGTCCATTTCGCGTTCGGTAGGATGTGAGGAAACTTGGCGAGCGAGCTTGATCAGATCGTCGGTCACGCCGGCCATTGCCGAAATGACCGCGACCACGCGACAGCCTTCGCGCTGCGTTTCGACCAATCTCTGCGCGACATTTCGGATGCGCTCTGGAGTGCCGACCGATGTGCCGCCGTACTTTTGAACGATCAGGCGCATGAGAAGAATTGTCGATCTTGGCGAGAAAGGCGAAACACGGAACGCATCGTTTTCGTCTAAGTTTTGCGCCTGTCAAATCGCGACTTCACTTAGAAGCCGATCGCGCGCAACACATCGCGCTCGTTCGGCGCGACTGGCGTCAATTTTGGAACCCGCTCCGACCAAAGGTCCGGATCTTTCAGACCATGGCCCGTCACAGTGCAAACAATTCGACTGCCTTGATCGATTTGAGCGAACTGGTAAGCCGCATCTTTTTTTTCGCAGCACTTGAAAAATCCGGCGATGGAAGCGGCGCTGGCGGGTTCTACGAAAATGCCTTCATTTCTTGCGAGCCATTGTTGGGCGCGAAGGATTTCTTCATCCGTCACGATGTCGATCTTGCCGGCCGAATCGCGCAAGACGCCCGACGCTTCTTTCCAACTCGCCGGGTTTCCGATTCGAATGGCGGAAGCGATCGTCTCCGGTTGTTCGATAACTCGTCTGTAGAAAATTGGCGCTGCGCCCGCCGCTTGAAAGCCGAGCATCCGCGGGAGCAATGTCGATCTTTTGACCTCGTGATATTCTCGATAGCCGCGCCAGTACGCGCTGATGTTGCCGGCGTTGCCGACCGGCAAAAGATGAAAGCGCGGCGCGGCGCCAAGCTCATCCACGATTTCAAACGCGGCGGTTTTCTGTCCTTCAATCCGATTGGGATTGATTGAATTCACGATCGTAAAATCTTTTCTCTCACCGAGCTCGCGCACGATGCGCAGCGCGTCGTCGAAGTTGCCATCGATCGCGACAATTTTCGCGCCGTAAGCGAAAGCTTGAACAAGTTTTCCCGTCGCGATTTTTCCCGCCGGCAACACCACCGCACAGCAAATTCCAGCGCGCGCCGCGTAGGCCGCAGCCGAAGCGGAGGTATTTCCGGTCGAAGCGCAAAGCAGCGCCTCCGTCCCCTGCTCCTTCGCTTTCGAAACGGCGACGGTCATCCCGCGATCTTTGAATGAGCCAGTCGGATTCAGTCCTTCGTATTTGATGTAAACTTTGCAATCGTGACCGACGATCTCGCTCAGTCGTGTCGAAAAAATCAACGGCGTGCCGCCTTCGCCTAACGATACCACCGGCGTTTTCGCGGAAACCGGAAGGTAATCCCGGTAGCGATCAATCACTCCCCTGCCCCGGTTTTCGTTTCGTTTCATCATCGCGTCCGATTTTACATCCGATTGTCGATCTTGCGAAGATGTCGATCTTGCGGTTGTCTACCTCGCCAATGCCAGAGCTGAGCAAAGAAATTAAGCTGCGTCTCTTGACCACGATGCTCGAGAGTCGTTACGCCGATTTGCGCGAGCAGAATTTGAATCGGCAAGGCAAAGGTCATTTTCATGTTTCCGGGATGGGACACGAAGCGCTCGCGGCGATTTCGATGCAAATGGAGCGCGACGATTTTGTCGTTCCATATTATCGCGATCGCGGCCTCGTGCTCGGTCGCGGCATGACCACGCGCGAACTTGCACTGGAATATTTCGCCAAACTCAAAACCGGCAGCGGCGGTCGCATGATGCCGTCACATTACAGCAACGCCGATCTGCATATTTGGAGCGTGCCCACGCCAACCGGTTCGCAATTGTTGCCCGCCTGCGGCATGGCCTGGGGGCTTCAACTCGATGGCAAAAAGAATTTCGTCGTCGCGACGGTCGGCGACGCGGCCACGCGCCAGGGCGATTTTTTCGAGGCGCTCTGTTTTGCCAAGGAAAAAAAATTGCCGGTGCTTTTCGTCGTGGAAGACAACGGCTACGGAATCAGCAGTCCGACACGGAAAATCAATCCGCTCGCGATCGATGCGCTCCAGCCTAACGACTGGCAAAAGATCGACGGACAGGATGTTCAACAAGTTTACGATTC
>CATPCN010000192.1 GCA_955652855.1 uncultured Chthoniobacterales bacterium
ACAATGCGCATCGGCCTTCGGCTCAGCGTCAAGTAGGTGATTGTCGTCGGCGTTTTTATGCATCGCGTGATTTTTTTTCTCGGGCCGGCGGGATTTGAACCCGCGGCCTCTTGAACCCCATTCAAGCGTTCTACCAAGCTGAACTACGGCCCGATTTCGCGTGGAATTATCCGCTGGCTACGTTCCACCCGCCACTAAACTTTTTCGGATCAAGATAACGAAGTTACTTCTGCGACCAGGCCGTCAGAAAAGCGTCGATTAATTCTGGAAGTTCATCGCTGTATCCGCCTTCGAGAATTGCGCCGGCGGGAATGTCGATCTTGCTCAGCCATTTTCCGAATGTCGCGAAGTCTTCGCGCTCGAGGGTCATTTGGACAAGCGGATCGCCCGCATAAGCGTCGAAGCCTGCGGAAACGAGAAGAAGATCAGGTTTGAACGTAATCAACTTTTGCAGCGCGTGCTCCGCAACATCGACATGTTTTTCGCGCGGCGTGTCGGGCGCGATCGGATAATTGTCGATGTTAGCGAAGGATCTCGCGCCGGTTCCGGGATAAGCGGGAAACTGGTGGATGGAAGCGAACGCAATCCGAGGATTATGCGCGACAATTTCTTCCGTGCCGTTGCCGTGATGCGCATCGAAATCCCAGATCGCGACGCGCTGCGCTCCGTTCTCCAGCGCGTCCAATGCCGCGATCGCGATGTTGCTGAAATAACAAAACCCCATGACGCGATCGCGCGTAGCGTGATGTCCCGGTGGTCGCATTAAACTGAACGCGCGATTTCCACGCAGAGCTTCGTGCGCGACCTCAATCGCGGCACCGGCCGAGCGAGCGGCATGCGCGTAAATATTTTCGTAAGCCGGCGTATCGGTGTCGAAATCCGAACTCGCTTCTTTGATTCGCTCAAGATGTTCTGGCGGATGCGCGCGCAACAAAATTTCCGTCGAAGCTGGATTCGGCGCACGCCACTCCCAATCTTTATGTCGATTTTTCAGTACAGGAACCGTGCCTAAAATTCGTTGCGGACGTTCCGGATGTCCCGGCGCCGAATATTCGACGCAACGCGGGTCGTGAAAAATAATCACGTCACAACAATACCGATTTAAGGTTCGCGGTAAGGTGAACCGGATTCATAAAGCGCGATCTCGCGGCGAAGTTCGCGAGCAAGTGCTGTTTCGCCTTGTTCGGTTGCCAATTCCAAAGCACGCTGTGCGGTTTCAATAGCTTTGACGAATTGCTTATTCTCAGCGTGGCCGGCCGCCAAGGTGTGGAGAACGATCGGGTTTGCGGCACCGGAAAGGAGTTCCGCTTGTTCAGCGAGCCCAACCGCTCTTGCTCCATTGCGCAGCGATAGATCGGAAGAACTGGCGAGCAGCCAGGCGAGATTGTTCAGCGCCACGATCGAGCGAGGCGATGTTTGCAGAGCGCGCTCATAATGAGAGATAGCAGCGCGTCCGTTATTTTCTTTCAACGCGATGTTACCCAGTTGGATGTGCGCTTCAGCGAGTTGCGGTTCAATTTCCACGGCTTTCTCGGAATGGAAGCGCGCGGCAAAGAGATCGCCCTTTTCGAGAAGAGCGTTGGCCAAGCTATAATGAGCCGTGCTGTCGTCGGGATAGAGTTGAAGCGCGCGCGAATAATGCTCGATCGCTTCATCGACATGATTTTTCGCTAAGAGCGCGTTAGCAAGCGCGACGTGGGAATCCGGATCGTTAGGCGTCAACGCTACAGCTTCCTGACATTGCGCAAGCGCCTCATCTATTTCGCCTTTCTTAAGCAGCGCATTACCGAGATTGTAATGGGCCTCCGCGTAATCCGGATAGAGCTCCAGCGATTTACGCGAATTGTTGATCGCTTCATTAATCTCGCCTTTTTCCAAGAGAGCGACGCTCAGATTCGTATAAGCCATCCACGAACGAGGATTGCGCGCGATAGTTGTCCGCCACAGCGTCTCGATATCGGCGTAAGAAGCGCTTTGGTGCCAGGTCAGCAAGCCAAGCGGGATTAGAATCAGCGCGCCGATTCCGCTCAGAAAAGATCGACAATATTTTAGCGAACCGGCGAACTTCGTGAGAGCAGCCGAAGCGAGAGCGATCGGGCCGATGCAGGCGAGGTACTGATAATGGTCGGCCACGAACGTGTAACGAAACGTGAAGAGCATGATGAAACCGATCAGCGGGCTCAGAGTCGCCACGAAAAAAATTGCTGCGACCTCCGGGCCGCGACCGGCAATACGCCGAGCGAAGCAGATCGCGACACATGCGCCCGCTATCGCGAGCAACCATCCATAAGCGAATGGGTCAGCCACGTGAATGTCCCAGCGTGGATAACTAAAGGTCAGGTCGGATGGCCAAAATAATTTGCCCAGATAGAACCAAATGGCGTGGGTCGAGACGAGTAACCGCTCTACCGGACCAAGCGCGAAAAGCGCTCCGCGTGTGCCTTGATGAAATCGTTCCCACCAAACCGCGACCAGACCCATCGTGACTGCGAGCAGAAGAAATAGAGCAACCTGAAACAGTCGCCGCCAGTTGATCGGTTCCTTTCGCCACCACAAAATCAAAAGCAACGCTGCCGGGAGCGTGCACGCCGTCGATTTGGCAAAAAGTGCCAGCGCATAAAGGACGAGCGCCAATCCGTAAAAAAGCCGACGCTTGTTCGTTTGTTCGTCCAAAAACCTGATCCAGGTAAGGAGCGTCAGCAAAAAGAAGAATCCCATCAGCACATTTTTTCGCTCGGTAATCCACGCGACCGACTCTACTTGCACCGGATGCAATGCGAAGATCGCGGCGGCGAGCCACGCTTCGGGTATCTTCAAACGCCCGAGGAGCCGCCAGACGAGCAGCGCATTGGCGACGTGCAAGAGAATATTGACCCAGTGATAGCCGAAAGGATTGAGGCCCCAAATGGCGCGCTCGAACCGGAACATCGTGTAGACGAGCGGAAAATATTGTGAAGGCGAATCGAGCGAAAACCAAATGCGCCACAAGCCATCAGGCGCGGTGAGGAGCGGATTCTTCGTTAAATAATAATCGTCGTCCCAAATAAAACCGCCATTCCATGCCGGCCGGTAAATGACGATCGTGCAAAGAACTAGGATCAGGCCGAGAACAAATGTTCGGACGCGCGCAGAGCGAAGATCACTGGCCGTGGCTTGAGTCATGCAAAAATTCTGCTCTTGTCGCTTTCTCGAACATTTGAAAGTCGCCGTCAAACTGCCTTGCTAATATGCCGTACGTTCTTCGCCGCACGAACAACGCTACCCCTTTGTGGATCGGCGCGGGCATTTGCATCTTTTTAACGGCGGCGACCTGGCTGGTTTTTGGTCAGACGCTGCGGCACGATTTCGTTAATTACGACGATGCGACCTACGTTTACGACAATCCGATCGTATCGCACGGGCTGACCTTTCACGGTCTGCAATGGGCGTTCACGCATGCTCATGCGCGCAACTGGCATCCGCTCACCACCATCTCGCACATGGCGGATTGCCAGTTTTTTGGCGCGAACGCGAGCGGCCATCATTTCACCAATGTGTTTTTGCATACGATCGCAGTGCTCTTGCTTTTTCTTTTGCTTCGCGACATGACGGGCGCGCTTTGGCGAAGCGCATTTGTCGCAGCACTGTTTGCGATTCATCCGTTGCGTGTCGAATCGGTGGCTTGGATCGCCGAGCGCAAAGATGTGCTGAGCGGAGTGTTCTTCATGCTCACGCTCTGGGCGTTCGCGCGATATGCGCGCCAGCCGTCCCTGCGTCGTTACATATTTATGTCGATCTTGTTCGCGCTCGGCCTGATGTCGAAGCCGATGCTGGTGACATTGCCGTTCGTGCTGCTGTTACTCGATTACTGGCCGGCCAGAAGAATGGTCGATCGTCGCGCGATGTTCATGGTGATTGTCGAAAAAATTCCGCTCCTTGCGCTTTCTGCCGCGTCCTGCATTGCCACCATTGTAGCGCAAAGCGGTCCAACCGGATCGCTGGAACAACTGCCGCTGGCCTGGCGGATCAACAATGCCCTCGTCAGTTACGTCACTTATATCTGGCAAATGCTTTGGCCGTCCGATCTCGCCGTCTTTTATCCGCATGCGGGGAATCATTTGGAAATTTGGGAAGTTTCCTGCGCGGCCGCGGGGCTGATCGCAATCACCGTCATGGCATTCATCTGGCGGAAGACCCGCCCATATTTTTTTGTCGGCTGGTTTTGGTACGTCGGCATGCTTGTCCCAGTCATCGGCATTTTTCAGATCGGGCTTCAAGGTCACGCCGATCGTTACACTTATCTTCCGCAGATCGGCCTTTACTTGCTCATTGCCTGGTCGGTCGCGGAAATGTCGATCTTGCGCGACCGGCGCGACATTTTATTCGCTCTCTCGACGATCGCGCTCGCTGCGCTCGGCTGGCGCGCGTGGGATCAAACCGCTTCCTGGAAAAACAGTGAGACGCTTTGGAAGCATGCGCTCGAGTCGACTTCGAACAACGACGTCGCTCATTACCATCTGGGTTTGTTCTTTCGAGAGCATGACCAGCTCGACGCTGCGATTGCGCAATATCAGGCTGCTCTCAGAATCGAATCCAGAGAGAGAGAACCTCATTACAATCTCAGCACCGCGCTGACCTACAATAACATTGCCAATATTCTTACCGCGAAAGGCCGCCTCGCCGAAGCGGTTCTTCATTACGAAAAAGCGATCGAGCTGCGCCCCGATTACGCAGACGCTCATTATAATCTCGGCAGTATTTTCTTTCGGCAAGGCCGGCTCGACGATGCGATCGCTCAGTTGCAAACAACCTTGTCGATCCAACCGGACGACGGGGAGACGCATCGCAGTCTCGGTCGCGCGCTGTTACAAAAGGGATCGTTATCCGAAGCGATCGCTGAATACGAAAAAGCTGTCAAAGCAACGAATCCGTCAATTTTGGCGGCGAATGATCTCGCATGGATTTTGTCGACCTATCCCGACGCTCCGGTGCGCAACGGCGCAAAAGCTCTGGCTCTTGCGCGTGGCGCCGTTGCTTTCACTCGTGGGACTGTTCCACGGTTCCTTCGCACTCTGGCCGCGGCTTATGCCGAGACCGGCCATTTTGACGACGCTGTCAAAGCCGCGCAGCAGGCCGTGGAGCTCGCGCGTTCCCGAAACGATCCCGACTTGGCCAGTCAAATCGAAAAAGATGTCGATCTTTATCGCGCGAATCATCCGGTGCGTGATTCAAATCTGATCAATGCGGACCCGAACCACTGAAGCATTCAATTCTCGGCTGCTGGTTCTCGCAGTTTGTTTTTCTTTGGTCGGAATGACGTGGTTCGTCTTCGGTCAAACGCGCACATATCCCTTCATCAACTTCGATGATCCCGAATACGTTTACGAAGAGCCCCAAATAACCGGCGGGCTTACGGCGAACGGAATCGCTTGGGCGTTCACGCACTTTCCTTCGGTGAACTGGTACCCGCTGAGTTTGGTCTCGCACATGATGGACTGCCAGTTTTACGGACTCAATGCGGGCGGACATCACGTCACGAATGTTCTGCTCCACACGATCGCAGCGCTCTTGCTCTTTTTTGCGTTGCGCAACATGACGGGCGCGATTTGGCGAAGCGCATTTGTAGCGGCGATCTTCGCCATTCATCCGTTGCGCGTTGAATCGGTCGCATGGATTTCGGAGCGCAAAGATGTGCTGAGCGGGTTTCTTTTCATGCTCGTGCTCGGCGCTTATGCACGTTACGCGCGCCAGCCGTCGACCGGCCGCTACATCATCATGTCGATCTTGTTCGTGTGCGGTCTGCTCTCGAAGCAAATGTTGGTCACGCTCCCGATCGTTCTTCTGCTTCTCGATTATTGGCCGCTCAAACGGATGGCCGACCTTCGCGCGGTCGGACGAATGATCCTCGAAAAGATTCCGTTGCTCACGCTTTCCGCGGCTTCGGCCTTCGCCACATTTCTTGCGCAGAGAAATGCGACCGGTCTCGTCACGCAGATTTCGCTGCCGTGGCGGATCGGCAACGCCATCGTCAGTTACGTCACCTACATATGGCAGATGATCTGGCCGGTGGATCTCGCCGTTTTTTATCCGCATCCCGAAGATCATTTGCCAATCTGGCAAATCGCGCTCGCGGCCGCTTTTTTGATTACGGTCACGACTGCGACGATCGCGTGGCGAAAAAGTTATCCCTATTTTCTTGTCGGCTGGCTTTGGTACTTGTCGATGTTAGCGCCTGTGATCGGAATTGTGGAAATCAATCGGCAGGGCCACGCCGATCGCTACACTTACCTGCCGCAGATCGGACTTTATCTGGCGTTAATTTGGGGTATTGCGAAGTTGTCGGCGCGCTGGCGCTGCCGCCGCGCACTCTTGAGCGCCACGAGCATCATCGTGATCGTAGCCTTTGCCACTGCGGCGCGCGCTCAAGTTTCGTACTGGCGCGACAGCGAAGTGCTTTGGAACCACGCCCTCGCCGTCACG
Source organism: uncultured Chthoniobacterales bacterium (assembly GCA_955652855.1). The sequence continues at coordinate 6,460 of CATPCN010000192.1, forward strand.
TCTGGCAACGACACCGCGCACGCGCATCTCGCCGATCTGCTTCTCCGCCGCGGGCGAATTGATGAAGCGATCGAGCAATGCGAAGAAGCACTCCGCATCAGGCCGAACAATGCCGACGCGAATAATAATCTCGGGCTCGCTTTTTTCCGAAGTGGCAAATTGCGCGACGCGACCGCGCATTGGCGAAAAAGTTTGGAGATCGATCCCAATGACAGCAATGCGCAGAGTAATCTTGCCTGGTCGCTTGCAACTTCGCCAGACGCCTCACTGCGTGATGGCGCCGCGGCTCTGGAACTTGCCACAAACGCAGTCAACCGCACCGCTCATCCCAATGCGATCATGTTGCGTACGCTTGCGGCCGCGTATGCCGAAGGGAGGCAATTTCCCGAGGCAAAAGCGACGGCCCTAGAAGCTCTGCGTTTAGCGGAATCGCTGAACAACTCTGCCTTGGCCGCCGACATCAGGCTCAACATCGACAATTATCGAAGAAATTTGCCGTTGCGCGATCCCGGTACCACAAGCGCGCCGTAATGAAAATAGTGCGCGATGGAGGGTTCGAACCTGCGACTCGAACCCGCCACGAGGAATTTCGCATTTTCATAGGTAAACCGATCATTCGGCGTTATTGTTTCGCCTATTCGCGG
>CATPCN010000193.1 GCA_955652855.1 uncultured Chthoniobacterales bacterium
AACGCTGCAGCGCCGGTTGCGTCTGGGCTATGGCCGCGCGGCGCGCATTCTCGACATGATGCAGCATGAAGGCATCATTGGTCCGCCGGACGGAAGCAAGCCGCGTGAAGTATTGAAGCGGCCGGACTGGTTGGAAGAAGTTGAGAGTCAATTGCGGTAAACAACCTGAGGGGAAACTGCCTGGTCATCCAAACTGGGCACCCAGAATGGCTGCATCTCGAACCGCCGGTCCTGAGGAGTTTTTGGTAGGGCGGCCGCGCGCGCGCGCGCTTCTCTCGCAAAACGAGCCTTTGGCTAGTGTGTTGCCCACTGAACAGCGACAACGCATTCGCGAGCTAGAGGGGTACAATGCCCTTAGGGAGGCCGGATTGAGAGAAAAATCGTGAAGAAATTCGCTGTTGTCATCGAGCGGGGCCAGGACAATCTTTCCGCGTATGTTCCCGATCTGCCGGGATGCGTCACTACCGGTAAGACAGTCGAAGAGATCGAGCACAACATCCGCGAGGCAATCGAACTTCATCTCGAAGGAATGGAAGACGGGGAGCCAATTCCTGAGCCCTCGACTGCTGTCTCCTATGTGGAACTCCAGGTTGCCTGATTTTGCCGCCGAGTTCGTGGAAAAATCACGCTCTGCCCGGCCCTGCTAATACATCAATCAAACGCCGAATGGTTTGGCTCCCCACCCTGGACACCATTAGTTAAGTTAGAACCAACGCAGCATAAAGTACGCTTCACTCGAACCCACAGAAACCGTTCATTGCGCGTAACATCCGAGCAGAGAATGAGCACACGTCGATGCTGGGCGGCCACCATTGGACAAGACTAGAACCGGCTACTCGGAAGCGCGCTAATGAACGGTGATCGGTTTGAGCGAATTGCCATCCTTCCTTTTCCCTTCGTTGGCAAGAGCTGAGAAGCACTCTGTTGTTGTCGTCGTCGCGAGAGCGGCAACCAGGGGTGAAGACTTTTGCCTGAAGGCATGCCCCCGCTGCTAAGGAATTGAGCTCAGCCTAAAGTCGCCCAAACGGCGCATTGGTATTGATATCTGTTATCGTTTCCAGGTGGCTAATGCGGAGCATGTCGGCAGGCTGATGGAAGGGGTACAGGCTTGGAACGAATGGCACGTATCAAATCCAGACATCATTCCAGACCTGAGCGGTCTAGATCTTTCGAACTGGGATCTCCGCCATGCGGAACTCATGTATGCCTCCCTCGACGGCTGCAATCTATCAGGTGCCGACGCTCGTGAAGCAAACTTCTATGGGGCGAACTTTCACTTTGCTTCTCTCCGAGATGCTGACTTCTCGCATGCGAAGCTTATCCACGCACTCATCTTGCGCACGAGTTGCGAAAGGGCGAAATTCACAGGCGCTAACCTCGAGGGTGCGTTGCTTCTCGCGGCAGAACTTCAGGGTGCGGACTTTAGAGGAGCGAATCTCAACGTGGCTGACCTGCGAGAGGCCTGGTGCTCAGGGGCGCTTCTTACGGGGGCGACGCTCATCGACGCCAATCTCTCGTCCTCCGATTTGACTGATGCGGACCTCAGCGGCGCTAATTTGGAGCGAGCGAACTTGGATCGGGCGCACCTGCTAAGGACCAAACTAATCGGGGCGCGATGTGGCGGTACTGTGTTCGGTTCGGTCGATTTTCGATATGTGGATGGTCTGGAGACAATGGTTCACTCCAAGCCATCCACGATCGGAATCCAAGCGCTGGTCAGATCAGGGGTACAAGTCCCAGAAGTCTTCCTGCGCGGCGCTGGGGTTCCTGAAATATTCATCTCACACCTAAAGGCTCTGATCGGGGCGATAGATCCGATCCAATTCTATTCCTGCTTCATCAGCTACTCGACGAAGGACCAAGAATTTGCGAGCCGCCTTCATGCCGACTTGCAATCCAAGGGTGTGCGCTGCTGGTTTGCTCCGCATGACATCCGGGCTGGAAAGAAGATTCATGAGCAGATCGACGAAGCAATCCGCATTTACGACAGATTGCTCCTGATCCTGTCGCCGGCGAGCATGGGCAGCGAGTGGGTAAAGACCGAGATCGCCAAGGCCAGGAAGCAAGAAATCATAGCGAGAAAGCGCATGCTGTTCCCACTCCGGCTGGTGGACTTCGAGACACTGCGCAACTGGGAGTGTTTTGATTCCGATACCGGGAAAGATTCTGCCCGCGAGATCCGCGAATACTTTATCCCCGATTTCAGCAGTTGGAGGGACCACGACTCCTATGTGGTGGCCTTCTGACTTCTGTTGGAGTATCTAAAGTCTGAACGCTTATTGTGTCCTGTATTGCGTCTGACGCCGAATCGACGAAAAATGGACGATGCGACATCCCTCGGCGAGTCGTATGCTAATCATGTCACCGGCCAGAGCCTTTGCTCTCCCTGTCACAGACGCGGGATCGCTTATGCACGTGCGCCTCCCGCGCTGGGAGATTGATTTCATAGACGATGCGATAGTCACCGGCGCGGATGCGAAACCGACGATCTCACCGGCAAGCCGCATCGCACCATGGGGCACCGGATCAAGCGCCAGCGCACGAACAGCAGCAGTAAGCCGCAGCAGCGCCTTGTCGACGCACCCCTCGGAGTACGATCACACTAAAGGTGAGCAACCAGCAGCGCACTGCCATGTCTGAAATCTTGCTCGTGACTGCCACCAGCGCGGAGATCGGACCCAAATCTCCACGAAGCTATAGCCTATCACCGGATTGCCTTGCAAGTGCTCACTCGCCGAGATTTTCCGCAAGAGTGGGCCACAACGCTGAGCGAGCTCGGCACAGCCCTAGCGGAACTTCCTGATAATCGTTCTAAGCATCTCGCCGAGGCAGTTGAGCCGATCAGTTCAGCTGCCGCCGAAATCGGGTTCTCGGAAGTTGTGAACGCTGGCTTGTGCATCACCCCAGCTTGGACTCGAACCTACAACCCTTCGGTTAACGGTGCGCCGAATGCGCTGCCTGTGAGCTATTCAGCAGCGCTTCGGTCTCGCACGATCAGAGCATACAAAAAGGGCTCACATTCGACGAAACCTGTCGGCTGACAGTAGTCTCAACGGACTACAGCCGCGCTAAGGCAATTAAGGCCGGAACCTTAGGACAACACTCCATATCCACCGCTGTCGATTCAGCCGTTTGTAGGTCTTGA
>CATPCN010000194.1 GCA_955652855.1 uncultured Chthoniobacterales bacterium
CGGCCAAAAACGGCGACGCGAACGTTCTCCAAATCATCGAAGAAGGTGCGCGTGTCTTGAGCGAATACGCCGCCGCCGTCGCGACCCGTCTCGGTTTGCTCGCGCCCAAAGTCATTCTGCTCGGCGGACTCTTTCAGCGCGATTCAATCTACACACACGCCTTCCGGCGAAGATTAAAAAAAGATCTGGTCGATGCTCGCGTTGCCATGAGCGAGCAGTCTGCGGAATTTGGCGCAGCCTGGCTGGCGGCGGAACTCGATGAGCGCGCCACGATTCAACCGAAGTCGCGCGAAGCGGAGATCGAGGAACTCGGCGCCGCGCTGACCGAGCAGCGAAACCCGCGCTCGGAAAATCTGGATAAATTGAGCACGCGCGAATTGGTTGAGCTCTTTGTCGATGAAGAAAAATCTGTGCGGGAAGCTCTGCACGAAAAAATTGTCGATCTTGTGGCCGCGGTCGACATGGTTTCCGCCACTTTGCGCAAAGGCGGAAAACTCTTTTATGTCGGCGCGGGCACGAGCGGCAGGCTCGGCGTGCTCGATGCCAGCGAGATTCCGCCAACGTTCGGAGCGCCGGCCGATCTCGTGCAGGGAATTATTGCCGGCGGCGCGAGTGCGCTTGATCGGAGCGTCGAAGGCGCGGAGGACGATGAAAGCAACGGAGCATTGGTCATCGACGAACGCGGTGTGCGGAATGTCGACGTTGTAATCGGCATCACAGCAAGCGGGCGGACGCCGTTCGTGCTTGGTGCATTGGCGCGTGCGAAAGCGATCGAAGCGCGCACAATTCGGCTGACGTGCAATCCGGCCGCGATGAAAAATAATAATGTCGATCTTGCGATCGATCTGGCGACCGGGCCCGAACTGCTGACTGGATCGACACGATTGAAAGCCGGCACGGCAACGAAGACCGCGCTGAATATTATCAGCACTGGCGCGATGATCGCGCTCGGCAAAGTGCGTGGGAACCTCATGATCGATTTGGCCGTTTCAAATACAAAACTGCGCGATAGGGCGGCACGTCTCGTCGCCGAAATAACAGGATGCAATCACGTCACCGCAATGGAACGACTCTCGCAAAACCGATGGAACGTGCGCGCCGTTCTCACGGCTTTTGCGGAGGAAAATGGCGCAAATTAAGCGCAAAAAAACCAGGAATCGAAGATCGACATAAGCGCAGCTTGCCGCCGAGGAACGAAACCATATAAACTCAACGCGAAAGGCAACCTATGCTTTGGACTATCTTCGTTATTCTGCTCATACTTTGGCTTCTTGGCTTCACAATGCACATTGGCGGCGGTCTGATTCATCTTCTGATCGTCATCGCCGTCGTCGTACTCATCATTAATTTGATTCAAGGCCGGCGCACGCTGTAAGATCGACAATCACATTATGAAACCCGCTAGCATTCTTGGCATCATCCTTATCGTGATCGGCATCATCGCGCTCGCCTACGGCGGGATCAGTTATACTAAACGAGAAAAAGTCATCGACGCTGGACCGTTACAGGTGAGCGCAGACAGGGAAAAAACCATTCCCTTTCCGCCGGTCTTAGGCGGCATCTGTTTGGTCGGGGGCATCGTTCTCGTACTAGCCGGCAATAAGAAAAGCTGAGCGCTAAGCGGAGTCGCTGACCGGCGATTGTCGATCTAATTTCCTGCCTTAAGCACGGCGAAGGTTTTGCTGCCTTTGCGATCGAGATAAAGCAGGATGCCGCGGCGCGCATCGGCTTTGTTCAACGCTTCGCGAAACGCGGCGACGTTCTGCACGGGCTTGCCGTCGACTTCGGTGATGACATCTTGGCGCTCGATTCCTTGCGCGGCGGCCATGCTGTTGTCAGCCACGTCAGTAACGATGATACCCTGACTAACATCGAGATGAAGACGCGCAGCGACTTCCTTGCTCAGGTCCTGCACTTGCAGACCGAATTTGCTTAAATCCTCCTGTCGGGGCAGAACGGGAAGATTGGGTTCGTTTGAAGCGCGCAAGGTTTCATTGGGCAATTCACCGGTCGTGACCGGAATCTTGCGCGTTTGGCCTTTACGCCAAACAGTCAGCTCAACGTTCTGTCCGATTTTCTTTTTCAGAATCTCGCGCTGTAGCTGCGTGTCGCTGTTCATCGGTTTGCCGTCCACCTCAGTGATGACGTCGAACGGCCGCAGATCGCTTTTGTTAGCAGGCGCGTCGGCTTCGATCGTGCGGACGATGACACCTTTGTCGATGCCTTTGAACAAATCGCGGATGGACGCATCATCGCCGAGCGTCTCGATTCGGATGCCAAGCCACGATCGCATGATTTTTTGGCCGGCGATGAGTTGCTGACCGATTTCGTTTGCAAGATTGCTCGGAATGGCGAAACCGAGTCCGCGGTTGAGGCCATTGATTAGCGTGTTCATGCCGATCACTTTGCCGTCGATGTCGCAAAGCGGGCCGCCGCTGTTGCCCGGATTGATGGAGGCGTCGGTCTGCAAGTAATCGGAGATCGAATAGCCGCCGGTATCGAGAAGCTTGCTGCGACCTTTCCCGCTGACCACGCCGTAAGTGAATGTGTAATCGAGCTTGAATGGCGCGCCGATCGCGAACGCGAACTGACCCACGCGCACCGCGTCGCTGTCGCCGAGTTGCACGACCGGAAGATTTGTGGCGTCGATCTTGATCACGGCGACGTCGGTTTTCTCGTCGGTGCCGACGATCTTCGCCTGGAATTCGCGGCCATCTTTCAATTTCACATCGATCCGATTGGCGCCTTCAAGCACGTGGTGGTTTGTGAAAATGTAGCCGTCTGGCCGCACGATGAAGCCTGAGCCTTCGCTTTGCACTGGCTGAAATCCGTGAGGGTTGGGGCGCGGCGCATTGTCATCCTGCGGGCTTTGAAAAAACAAATCATCGAGCGCGGAAGTGTCGGGCCCTTCGCTTTTCTTCGTTACTTCGATGATGACAACGCTCGGTGCGACGATCTCGAAAACTTTCGTGAAGGCGCTGTTGAGCTGATGAACGACATCTTTTCCCGCTTCCGCGGCGGCCGCCGGAACGGTCGCCGTTGGTTTGGCCTCCGATTGGGCGAGCGGCGGCGCGGCCAGGATCGACATTGTGCCCGCGGCCACGAATGAAACTAAGATCGACAATAAACGCATCGGTTTCGACTTGGACAGCATTGAACGTGCTACGTTCAACCGGGCGAGTCTAACGCGAATCCCCCGGAGCCAATGCCAACCGGATTGGGCGTCAAAACACTTGACTGGTCGTGTATGCTTGCAGTTAGCCTTTTTGCTGATGCGCGAATTCAGATCTCAAGCCATTTTTCCGAACGTGATCGGCGCATTCGCGCTTTTCGCCGCCACCGCTATTTCCCTTGAGCGCCAGGCACATATCGCGATTTCTGGCGACGACCTTGTGCGGGCGGCGGTCAATCAGCGCGCGTCCATGATTGATTTGTGTTTAAGAGAGCCTGTCGATCCAAATGCAAGGGGGCCGCAAGGGCGGACGCCGATTTTGATTGCGGCGCTGCAGGGCGACTGGCACACGGCGCAGCGCCTGATCGATGCCGGCGCGCCTGTCGATCTTGCTGACGAAAATGGTCTCACGCCGTTAATGGTGAGCGCAATGGGCGGCAAGGTCGACATTGTTCGCGCATTGCTGCGGCACTTGCCCCGCGTGGAGGCGACTGAGCGAGAGGGACGTTCCGCCCTTTATTTCGCGCTCGCTGCAAAACAAATTGAAGCAGCGGAAGCGCTCCTGCCCGCCATGTCGAACTTGGTAGCCCCCGGCGCGAATGGCGGCGATCTCCTGGCTCTCGCTCTGGATAGCGGAAACGAAAAGATCATCGGCGAAATTTTGCAACGACTGCCGCCACTTCCACGGTGGTCGCTCGGCGCGTCGCGTGCGCTCGAAGCGGCGCTGGCTGCTGGGCGGAAGGATGAAATTCGATTGCTGCTCGGCAAGCACGTTGTTCCTCCCGCTCCCGAAGGCAAACGCGTGCCGCTGCTTGCCTACGCAATCGCGCGGAATGACGCCGCTCTTTTTAATACGCTCCTGACCTGTGGCGCTGACCCCAACACAATTCTTCCCGAGAAATGCGACAAAGATTTTCTCACTCTGCTTCCACCGAAATCGATCCGCGGTTGCGTCGAAGACGACAAAAACGTCACTGTGCTTATGCTCGCAGCCGGTCTCGGACAGGCCCAGTACGTGCGGGCATTGCTCGACGCCGGCGCGGACAAAAACCGCGCGACGGGCCGTTACAAAATGCTCGCGCTTTATTTCGCGGCACAGACCGGAAAATGGCAATGCACGCAAATCCTCCTTGGGAGCGGCCTGCCGCCGGAGCAGCTGCGTATCGAAATCTATCTCGCTTCGCAGCAGGTCGCGCTCATTAAAGATGGCGTGCCCATATTTAACAGCACCTGCTCGACCGGACGCCAAGGTTACTCCACGCGCAGCGGCGATTACGTCATCACTGACAAAGAACGCAATCATCGCTCCACCATTTACAAAGTCGAGATGCCGTACTTCATGCGCTTGAGCTGCCTCGATTTCGGGATGCACGAAGGTGTCGTGCCGAACTATCCCGCTTCGCATGGCTGCATCCGGCTGCCATCGGAAACCGCGCGCAGACTCTTCTCCGAGATCCCGGTGGGGACGCTGGTCAGTGTTAAATAAAACTGCGGCAGGCTGATCTGACTGCCCGCGTTGACACGATTGTTAACGGCATTAACGTTTTCGTTCTCAACTCACAATGGTCACTCTTGCCGCAGGGAAAAAGGATGGGAAAGAGTTCGTCTCGCATGCGCCGGGTCATTGGCCCGAGGTCGCGCCGGAACTCTGGAACGATTGGAAATGGCAGCTCAGAAACCGGGTTACGTCGCTCGCCCAGCTCGAAAAATATGTCGATCTTAGCGACGAGGAGCGCAGCGGCGTTTTGCTTTGCGGCGATAAACTCGCGCTCGCCGTCACGCCGCATTTTTTCAATCTGATTCCGCGAGAAAATCCGGACGACCCGATCCGGTGCCAGATGATCCCGCGAATCGAGGAAACCTGGAGCTCGCCGTACGACATGATCGATCCCTGCGGCGAAGATTCGCACATGCCGGTGCCGGGCTTGGTGCATCGATATCCGGACCGCGTCCTGTTTTTGGTGACCGATCGCTGCGCCAGTTATTGCCGATACTGCACGCGCAGCCGCGTCGTCAGCGGAGTCGGCGAACAGGAATTGCACACCGATTTCGAAGAAGCATTCCGTTATCTCGAAGCGCACACCGAAGTGCGCGACGTACTTTTAAGCGGTGGCGATGCGCTCATTTTCAGCGACGACAAGATCGACAAGTTGCTTGCGCGTCTGCGCGCGATCCCGCACATCGAGTTTCTCCGCATCGGGACGCGCGTCCCGATTTTTCTGCCGCAACGCATCACGCCCGAGCTCTGCGCGATTTTGCAAAAATATCATCCGCTCTGGATGAGCGTGCACGTCAATCATCCGCGCGAGCTCACGATTGAAGTGAAAGAAGCGCTCGAACGTCTCGCCAACGCCGGCATCCCACTCGGCAACCAAAGCGTGTTGCTCAAAGGCGTGAATGACGATCTCGAAACGATGAAAACGCTCGTGCACAAACTGCTCATGTGTCGCGTGCGTCCGTATTATCTTTATCAGTGCGACTTGATCAACGGCTCATCGCATTTGCGCACCTCAGTCGCGAAAGGAATCGAAATCATCGAAGGCCTGCGCGGACACACCACTGGCTACGCCATTCCCC
>CATPCN010000195.1 GCA_955652855.1 uncultured Chthoniobacterales bacterium
ACAACTTTTTTGCAGGCTCGCTGGCTGCACTACTCCATTTACCTGAGTCCTCGGTTGTTCTGCAGATTATTCTTCCTGTCGGCATTAGCTTTTACACCTTTGCCAGCCTTTCTTACACGATCGACGTCTATTGGGGAAAGATGAAGGCTGTTAGAAACTTCATCGATTATGCTTTCTTCATCGCCTTCTTCCCTCATCTGATCGCAGGTCCAATCATTCGTGCTCGGCAATTCATCTCTCAAATTCAATACTGGCGCCGACCCGCAGCGATCGTCGTCCAAAGCGGAATTATCCTTATTCTTGCCGGTCTTCTAAAAAAGATCATCTTTGCCGATCGATTGGCGGTGGTGGCGGACCACTACTTCAATGATCCGACCGCGCACCCAGGCTGGCTATCCGCATGGACAGGGGGCCTTGCGTTCGCTTATCAGGTCTTCTTCGATTTCTCCGGGTATACAGATATAGCTCGTGGTTGCGCTAAGTTGCTCGGCTTTGAGTTTCCACTTAATTTTGCCCGCCCAGCCTTAGCTAGGAACCCCCCCGACTTTTGGCTGAGGTGGCATATTACGCTCTCCTTATGGTTACGGGACTACTTATTTATGCCGCTTAACCGACTGAGAAAAGGGCGATTCGCTTTATACCGCAACCTCATGGTGGTCATGGTGCTCGTGGGGTTATGGCATGGGGCTAACTGGACGTTCGTCCTCTGGGGAACTTACCATGGTGTTTTATTAGTTGGCTACCGTCTCTTCGATCGAGCAACGGCAGGGACAGCGGTCGCCCGGGTGATGAGACAACGCTATTTTGTACCGTTTAGTGTTGCACTGATGTCTTTGTCTTTCGCAATGAGTACGGCGTTCTTTCGTGCCAAGACTCTCCAGGATAGCGGATTCATCTTAAGTGCAATGTTCGGTTTTCAACATGTAACTGGCGAATTCCTATTTACGATCGACACAATCGCGCTTTTGTTCATTTCTTTGTTTTTGGCGGTTGCCCAGGAACGTAATCAGTTCATTGACCGATTGGCCCTGGCCCCGGCGCGCATCCAGATTCCGGCGTACGCGTGCGCATTCCTAGCACTGGAGCTGTTTCCGGTTACCAGCACAACCCCGTTCATCTACTTCCAGTTTTGACCGCAACCCGGTGGCACGGCATTCTTGAGGTGCGCTCAAGGTGCGAACGCGCCCTCAACGTTGCAGGCTGAAAGTAGTTGCCCCAACCGGCGCAAATTGTCATCGTGTCAAAATATAAGATTTGCGAATTGATCGTCACAAGTTGGCCGCGCAAGCGCCCACAGTTCGTTTAAACAAAACACGATGGACACTGGAAAAAAACATTTGGCGTCGCTCGATAGCTTGCGTGGGATTGGCGTGATTTTGATTTTCGCCGATCACTTCGTTTATCCGGTATCATACTATATTCGGTTTGGTTGGATAGGACTGTGGATATTTTTCGCGCTCTCCGGCTATCTGATCACTGACGGTCTTTTAAAGATAAGAGCACTACCGATCGGCCGATACTTCGGTCGATTCTACCTGAAACGAGCCTTCCGAATCCTGCCGGCGTTTTTCGTCTTTTTTCCGATAAGTGTCGCACTTTATTTTACTTTTTCGCGTTCGTTCGCTGGCGGTTCGAACCTGGGTCATTACTGGATTTATATTGCGACATTCACTTTCAACCGTTACGAGACGATTGCGAATCTGGCGGGCGGCGTCTGGTTTGCTCATCTCTGGTCGCTGTCAGTAGAAGAACAGTTTTACGTAATATGGCCGTGGCTGGTTTTCTTTCTGCCAATGAAGTGGCTAAAAAAGGTCGTGCCAGGTTGGATCGTTCTGGCCCCGATTCTGCGATTGACCGTGCCTTCCCTTTACGGCGGCGCAGTACGTGCGCCCATTTTTGCATATTCGCCGTTGTTGTGTCAGGCCGATGCCTTCGCCATCGGCGGATGTGTGGCGATATTTCGCGATGAGCTTCCGCGCCAGTCAAAAAAGCTGATGTGGATCATGACGATAGCAGTCATCGTGATCGGGCTCGTGAATTATTTCACAGGTGCTTCTGCAGCAGGATCGTACTGGCGTACACTGGGCTGGCCCCTTTTGGGCCCGTTTAATTATCAGTACGTGTGGGGATATAGTGTCATCAATATCTGGGCCGCTACGCTGATTTTGTCCTGTTTGCAAGGAACCGCTCCATCCATTCTGAACTTTCCACCGCTTGTTTTTTTGGGCCGGATTTCATACGGTGCATACCTGTCCCACATGCCACTCCTCGGGATTTACTTCTATTATCTTCAGCCGATAAACGCATTTTCAATTCGCGGGTTCGTGATTTTTCTAATCTGGTTTGCCAATGTCATCGTCGTTTCCTGGCTCAGCTTCCGATTTATCGAGCTTCCGTTCTTACGGATTAAGAACAGGCTTGGAAGACGGCGAGCTTCCGGTCGGGCAGAGCCAATTCCTGAACTGCCGCCAGTTAAACGACCAGTGCACGAGTAGCAGCTTTCTTCTATACTAATCATTCTGGTGCAGCTTCGTGAAAATATCTTTGGTGCTGTGCAGAAAACTCCAAGACAGTAAGTGCTTCTTTTGTATCTCATAGCGGCAGCGCTGTGCCTATCGATATTGCACTCTCGAGTGTCCATCGCTTCTTTTCGATGACGCGTTAGCCTTTTTATTTGCGACCGGCAACCGGCTTCCCCACCGTTAGGTTTAAGAAAGTATCGGGATAATTTTTTGCCGCCACTGTGCCCAGAGTGAGCCTCTCTGAATCAACGGTATAGAAGAGATACAAGAGACACATTTCGTCGGTCGTAACCAGACCAAACGTGACAAGAGCAGGAGGATGGTTCGGATTACGAGGATTACCAGACGAGTTATCGTAGCGCGCTTCGAGCCTTACACGGCTGCCGGCGGGAAGATGGAGCGGAGTTTTCAATGTGTAAAAATTCTGCCATCGAAAATCCCAGTCGCTGATTCGCACGATCGGCACGAAAGTCCCATCGGGCACAGTGGCGGTGCCGCTGATTTCGCGGCCCACCAGGTGCATGTGTGGAAACACTTGCAGCACGGTGATGTTGCCCGGTATTTCTTGTTCCGCCCAAAATGCGCAATTGCTCTCGCCTGGCGGAATCCGCAGCATTTTAGGGGGGACAGCGATCGGCATGCACCGGACCCGCTTATCCACCGGTTGCTTACAGAAGTAGAGGCCGACGCGGGACCGGTCCGTTTCTTCTTTGCCGATAGGATGGTAGTGCACTTGAAGGATAATATCGGCGCCTTTTGGCAAAAAATAGCCTGTGCCATCGGGTAACGGATGCGGGACAACACCTGGCGCCCATAGTCCGAGTTGGCCCACTGTTGGAAACCCAAGTCCACCGAAGGCAGTAAAGCCTGGACTCCCATCTGCCCCGTCACGTGCGCGCCCCCCGCCCGAGGTGTCGACAAACAGAAACATATGATGAACGACTCTCGGGTTGCCCGGTACGACATCGGCGGCGCGCACCCAGCAGTCCTCAGGGTAGTTGGTGGGAATCACAAAACAGCGATAAATGTCGTTACCGTCGGCCGGGATTTTGTAGGATTCGGTCATCTGCAAAATGTCATCGGGTGGTCCGAGGAACCATTGCGGTGGAGGCTTAGGCGGCACGGGTCGCTTGGAAGGATTCCCTTCGCGGCAACCCTCGGCCAGCCACTGTTTGATCATGCCTTTTTCTTGATCCGTCAGTGAAGTATCCCCTAAAAACTCGCCGAAACCGCGCTCTGGCTTCCACGGCGGCATTAATCCGCGATCGAGAGCGCGGGTAATTGCCCGCGCGTGATTTCGTACTTCACGATAGCCGGTCAAGGCAAAGGGAGCGGCGCTTCCAGGATAATGGCATTTCGCACATTTGGCGTAAGCGATCGGCGCGATCTGTTTGTTAAATTCCAGCTTTCGCTTTTTCGCAGGACGGTAGGCTGTCGTATCGACTTGGCGCTTGGTTGACGAGCGTGCCTTGTGTTTGAACAGCGCAATCCCGAGCGCGGCAATTAATAGAATCGCCAGAGCCGCGGCTATCCATCCACGCACTGTCATGAACCGGGCTGATCGTAGCTGATTGGGCATCCTACAGCCGGCAGCCATGCGCGGTGCGGTTTGATCCCAGATGCGATATCATCGAGCGCCCCTCGCAGGTCGTGTTGAACCGCCGCCGGTCGTTGTTTATCCACGTCCGCATAGAGGTCATCGATCCTTCCACAGTAAAGGAGCTCGCGTTTGGAGTTTAGCACAGCGACCTCGGGCACAACTTTGACGCCAATCTCCGTGGCAAACCGATGATCGGAATCAATTACAAACGGAAAATCGAAGTGATATTCCCGCGCGTGTTTCTGGGCGTCTTCGTGTGAGAAATCGGCCTCCGAATAAACCGCACTAAATCCGAAGCCCCGCCTGCGATAGTCTTGAGCGATTCGGTTCATCTCCGGTACGTAGCGGTTACAAATCGGGCAGTCGTGCCGAATGAAAAAAAGCACGGTCACATTGTGGACGGTCCAGTCAATTTGTTCCCTCGCAGTTGCTGCCTCCTTCGGCTCCTCTTCCGGCGACGCCATCAAAGCGGTCCACCCGATCAGGAGACTTACTGCGACAAATTTCATAAGAGACATTGTCATGGCAGGATAGAGTGAGTGGTTTGGAGCGAACGTTCGAGGTTCCCGCGGCCGGACCTTTCCGCGCGCCTGGCAAAGTAATTTTTCATTCCCAGAAAACGGGCCTCGGAAACGGAGAGATGCGCCACCGCGTTTTGAAAACGCCGAGAAACGCAATGATGCCGGCGAGCGACGTTGGGTCGACCGGAGACTCCAAATGGGAAAGGCGCTGAACAGAACCATGGAAGCTGTAAATCCCGCAGGACATCTATCCCAGAT
>CATPCN010000196.1 GCA_955652855.1 uncultured Chthoniobacterales bacterium
AAGCGGCCCTCGGCATCGCGGTCAAGTCACTACAGATGTTTCGCGGACTCAATGTGCCCCCTCTCGGTCTGATTGAGAACATGAGCTACTTCGTGTGTGGAAGCTGCGGAGAAGAGCACCACATCTTCGATCACGACCGGGTGGAGCGGGCTGCCCAGCGGCTGGGTGTCACCTACCTCGGAGCGATTCCCATCGAGAAGACGATCCGCGAGGAGGGCGACGCTGGAGCGCCGGTGGTGGTCACCAGACCCGATACCGCCGGATCCAAGGCCCTACGCGGCATCGCATCGGCCATCGCCGCCCGGGTGTCGGTTCAGAGTTTCCGGCAGCTACCCGTTATCAACGTTCGCTAGGCGCCGCAGCCTCTAACTTCTCGCGAACCTCTCGAACGAACGCGGCGATGTCGGTGCTGGAGTCAGCGACGGCAAGCCGTGACGCCGCCACTCCGGCCATGTAGCTGGTGAGCGGGGCAAACCTCCGCTCCTGTGTATGGGCCGCTACGCGAGCGAGTTCGAGCAACTCCTCCGCGACTTGTGGGTCGAGACGAGGAGGTTCGATCTTGGCGCCGCGCCGCTCGGCCGCCTCGACCCACAGCCCTGAGAGGTCATCAAAGAATTTGTTCATCTGCCCTCATATATCACGGCGACGCACATGACGGAAGGGTGTGGGCGGAGCTTTCAAATTGGAATGCTACTATCGGCGCGCGGTGGAGCCATCCATTTCGCCGACGGACGAGACCATCTCCACGCCCTCAAAAAAGGTCAATCGGGACGAGGGTTCGACACCCGACTACGAAGCGATTCAGGGGGCTCACTACGATCAGATAGGAGCGGCATATGAGGCCCACTATTCGGACCAGTGGAGCACCGAGTATCGCCGCATATTTCTTAACGAACCCCTCATTAACGGGGTCGACATCAAGGGCAAGACCGTGCTTGACGCCATGTGCGGAAGCGGCCAGACGGCCGAATTCCTGCTCGGCCGAGGCGCAGTGGCTTTTGGACTGGACATATCGGCGGGGGTTATCGATCAGTTCCGGGCAAAGTTACCTAACGCAACCGGTGTAAAGGGTTCGATCCTCCACTCTGACTTTGCCGACGGCACGTTTGATGCCGTATTCATCACCGGTGGACTCCACCATCTGCATCCAAGAGTCACCGACGCGATCTCCGAGATACACCGCATCCTCAAGCCAGGGGGCTGGCTTTGCTTCTACGAACCGCACACCGGGTCCTTGCCAGACGCCGTCCGCCGATTGTGGTACCGCTTTGACAATCTCTTCGAAGCGAACGAGGCCGCGATAGACATCGAGGACCTGTTGCACCGTCACCGAGAAGGCTTCGAGTTCGTCACAAAGAGGTACGCAGGGGGACTTGCGTATCTGGTCGTTTTCAACTCGATGGTGTTTCGTATTCCGCTGTCATGGAAGCCTCATTACGCCCGCCCGCTCTTTTGGATTGAGCGCCGCCTTGAGCCCCTGCTGGGCAAAAGGACGTCCTGCTTCGTGATGGTTCAGTGGCGGAAAAGGTCTGCGGTCAACAGTCAATAAGCTTCGGTACGACCAAAACCTCGCCACGAGTTTTCATTTCGCCAGCTGATCCTGACGTCGCGCAGATTGCTCCGCCGAAACCAACCGTCGAACTCGTCGCGCCGCAGGTAGAAGGCAACGGGAGCAACCAGGTGATCGAAAACGATGTTGTAGTTCCTGCGGAAGCTGAACGACGAGAGGCTGTATAGGTACTCGCGAGACGGCAGCGCTTTGAACAGCGCTGTCGAGTGCAGCGGGCGGTAAATCCCTTTGACGACCGAATGCAGAACCACCGACATGGGCCACGCAATGGCAGGCAGCA
Source organism: uncultured Chthoniobacterales bacterium (assembly GCA_955652855.1). The sequence continues at coordinate 1,851 of CATPCN010000196.1, forward strand.
TCGATGGCCGGATCCGCGTGGTGACGTTTTCGCGGAGCGGATTGATGAAGCTGTGCACGATGCCATTGTTTTCCCGGCCGTAAACCCAGGCGAAGATCGCGCCCCCTGGCTGGAGGATGCGAACTAACGACTGGAATCCGGCTTCGGGTTCTGACAGGTGGTGGAGAACTCCGATCGAATAGATGAAGTCGAACGGCCCGCCGCTCGTCTGCTTTAAGAAAGGGGGATGGTAGATATCGGCCTGGACCACATGGGTATTCGACAGCTTGCCGACATTGGCGTACGCAGTGTCGACCGCGTCGCTGAGGTCCATGGCCACCACCTCGCGCGCTCCGTAGCGGGCCGCGTAAAACGCGTGGCGACCGTTCCCACAGCCGGCATCGAGAACGACTTTGTCCTTGAAGAAATCAGGCTGAAGCGGATGGATCCAGTCCAGGAACTGCGCTTCATACTCGTCGTAGAGTTCGACGAACTCGCGCCACTGCCATCCGAAGGCGGCGGACGTCCTCTGAGTTGCCGCCGACATCCCCGGTGGCAGCAGACGAGGTACGCCACCACGAATTGAGAACAGTTCGGCACATGATCGGCACTTGAGTTCGCCTGTCTCAATCTCGTCGGCAAAGTTAGGGTCGCGTTTGTCGTTACCCAATTCCAGGTGGCCGCCACATGCGGGGCATGCAAGCAACTCCGCAAGCCGTGGCTTCACGCGGTTTTACGAGCCACGCACAGAAGCGAGGCGCCGAAGGGCATGTTCGCGTGACGCAGGATTGGTATTTCGGATTCAAAAATCTTGCGGAGGATGCCGTTCGACCATGCTGGGTGCAGGTCGTTCTCAGTGTTGTACGTTTTGAAGTTCTGCCGCACCTTGAGCCATTGGCGACCGAGAAAAATGACAGGCAACAGAAAAGCGGACACGTACGTCTGGCGCTCGATCTCAAATCCCGCACCTGTCACTGCCTCCCGCAGCGTGCGCGCGACGTACCGCCTCTTGTGATGCGAAACGTCGTCCTGGAGGCTCCATAGCCAGCGGTGCGCAGGCACAAAAATGAACAGGCGACCGCCGGGTTTAAGTACTCGCCAGAATTCTCGCAAAGCGCGGACGTCGTCGTCGATATGTTCGACCACGTCGAGTGCCGTCACGAAATCGAAATGGCGTGCTTCGAATGGGAGGTCCAGAACATCGGCGTTGCGAACGTTTTCCAGGCCCCGTTTGCGGCAGAACTGCAGCGCTTCCTCGGAGATGTCGACCCCTGTTGCTGTACCTAGGAACTGCAACTCTTGAAGCATTACGCCTGTCCCGCAACCGGCATCGAGGATTTCGAGGTCGTGACGGTTTGGATACCGCTGGTGTATGAAGTCCAGCACGATGTTGCGTCGCGCCGCGAGCCACCAATGTGTCGCTTCGGTCTTGTAAAGGATCTCGTAGGTGTGTAGGTCCAACTGCCGTATTTAAGCAGGGCCTAGGTACTCGCCGACCCGCCTGAGCGCATCAAGCTGGTCGTTGCGATTGACGAAGTCGCTCACGACCACAGGCTCGTCGAATCAGATGCGGTCGCCTTGCCATTCGGCGGTCCCGCTGAAGATCGCGCCACCTCCAGCCTTCGCATTCAGGTCTGGGATGAACGTTGCCGTGACAAGGCTGCACGTCACGGTGACGATGCTCAAGGTGGCCGTGAAGGGCCTGCCGGCGG
>CATPCN010000197.1 GCA_955652855.1 uncultured Chthoniobacterales bacterium
TCCGTTACCTGTGGGGCAGGATGGTATCCTGCCGGCCGATTGGCAATCGGCGCGCTAGCGATAGGCCGATTTACAATCGGCGGCAGGTTATCAACCTGCCCTACATAGGCGTGCTGTGCCCCTTTAAAGCCCTGGCCTGCAACCAGGCGTGATATTTTTGTCGTCTGCGTTGCTCGGGAGCAGGCAGCCCTGTCCAGTTAATTCCTGGACATTACACTAGACTCAAGGAAAGGAGCACCGTCATGAAGATGTTTGTATTAGCGTTTGTCGCGTCGTGTGCCTCCATGGTTCCTGCATTCAGCCAAAGCAACGACTGCGATACGTTGGACACGTGTCGAGCGGCGATTAAAGTGAACCCCGCAAATTCTCTGGCACACTATCGACTGGGTGAACTTTTCTTCGGAAGCGAGAACTATCAGTCAGCCGCTAACGAGTTCCGCGAAGCGCTCGTCCGCAACCTGGATCCCAAGTGGACCGAAGTGTGGTCGCACATCAATCTCGGCAAGATCTACGACATCACGGCGCAGCGCAACCGCGCCCTAAATGAATATCGTCTGGCGCAACAAACCAACGACAATACGAGAGGTGCGCAGAACGAGGCAGCCAAATACACTGAGTCGCCCTTCAAGCGTCCATCGAACTGAATCCTTCAACGCACGTTTCAGTCACTACCCGTCTTTCCTGGCCTACCGACCTTATCTGTCGTCAAAACAATCTTGGGCGACAGGTGGAATTCCGCTTCGCTCAAGGCGTTCCGTCGCTGACAGATGTCAGGCCTAGACGCTGTGTGTCGGGTCTGTTGGCCTTTCTTGGAATTTGTACGAACGTATCGAGGTCGAATGTAAACTGCTCCCGTTGGAAATCATAAGTTGCGGCATGGCTCCGCAAGGCGGCGCCGGCTTGTTGCAGCAGCGGACGTTCCTTCCCATCATCTGAGCGCATGGGATGTTCCAAGGCGAACACTGCGAGTGCCCTACCCCATCCCTTACCCTTCAGTTCCGACCTCTTTGTCTTTGAAATCTTTGCATACCTTGCTACGAACTTTCCAATGCCATCAATACCTGTCCACTCTGCGTTACGGATAGACTCGCCCGGAAAACCAGCGGCCTCGGCAAAACCCGCGGCAACCTCAACAAGCTCCCCAATCGCGAAATTGGCGAATTCGAAGTCTGGGCTATGCGCGCCGATCATGCCCACGATGTTATCCTGCTCTACCTGTCGTCGGATCGCCTTCCTATTCGCTGGCACATCGGTATCGAAGGATACGATGCTGAAGCGCCTGGAAGCTTTATCCGCGCACAAACAGTCCTCTAATGTAAACGGGCTACCATGGCCAGACTTGATACTACTCCGCAAGTTGTATACCTCAATGCCGACCCGCTTTGGATGACCTACTGCTTTGCAAAGAATGTCCAGAACCGCGTAGTACTCGGTATCGCCCTCGACATACCACCGAACGGCACTGCCAGTGAACAATCCAAAATTCCAGGCGATGTAGGGTTTCGACACCAAGACATCGTCGAAGGGACGTTCAGCGCCATATGATCTTTGCCGTGCGCCAACATACCATAGTCCGAATGCGTTATCTTCCTCCAGCCACCGAGTAGCATGAGCTTCTTCAAAGCCCCGCCTGATCACCTCCGCCATGTGCCTTATCCACAGAGCTCCTGAGACGTGCCCTTTTAGTTTTTCGCGTTGATGCCACGTCGAAAGGCGTAGCAAAACATACAGCTCAGGATTGTCGTCCATCCATGCAGCAGCGATTCTCAGAGACTCATGTATGTTCTGCCAATAACTCGGATCTAGCTCTTTGAGGACGTTCAGCGTCTTCTGGCGGTACGCGGACCTCGTTGCTGCGTGCTCCTCCTGACTGACACCGCCGCCGATCAACCGCAGTCCTGAAATAGGCGGCCAATACAGTGGCTCCAGGAGGATTGCCAAATCAACAGTTTCATTCCAATGCGGTGCGGTTTTCTCAACCTGTTCGATAGAAGCAGGCATCTGCGCCAGCATAAAATCGACAAGTCTCATGGTCGCATCGTGCCGAAGTGATGATGAGGTCGCTATCCCAAGCTTGCACATCCCCAAAATCTTATGAAGGGGATAAATCCGGAACGGGTGGAACAGTGGACGTTCATCGTAGTTTGTGCCGTCGCTTACGAGCCAGCCGCGTTGGTGGAAGTCGCCGGGGTCGCCTTCGATCACACCCGACACGGGCAGACCGCGATCCGTCGCGAATCTGATAAAGGAACTCTCATCGAGGAGCCGAATCTGTCGGAGCACGGCAAGGTCTTGCGACCACTCCTCTGTATACCGGCGAAGATCGAAGAGTTTCTTGTGATCCATCCAAGAGTGAAGCTCGTCCCCTCTTCAATCATACGACCCCATCGTTCGGGCGTTAACAACTTGTTCACGATGCACTGTGCCACAATTGAGATCTCAGGGACTAATTCATGCTTGTTGTGATGCAGGAGGGGGCCGCTGAGTCCCACATCCAAAAGGTAATCGATCGGCTGGTGTCGATGGGCTTCATCGTCCATCGCTCATCGGGCGTCATGCACACGGTTCTGGGCGGCGTTGGACCCGTCAACGATTTCGACCCGATAGAGTTCGAAGTCTTGGCGGGCGTGAAGGAATGCCACCGCATTGTCTCGCCGTACAAATTGGCAAGCCGGCACTTCAGGCCCGGCGGCACCGTGATCAAAATCGGCGATGTCGAGATCGGCGGCAGCCAGGTGATTGTGATGGCGGGGCCGTGCAGCGTCGAGAATCGCGACCAGATCGAGCAGGCCGCGGAGGCGGTGGCGGGCGACGGCGCCAAAGTCATCCGCGGCGGAGCATTCAAGCCCCGCTCGTCGCCCTACAGTTTCCA
>CATPCN010000198.1 GCA_955652855.1 uncultured Chthoniobacterales bacterium
CTAGAGAGAGCTCTCCGATGTGATTGTTATCGAGTTGAGGAAATTCATTATATTAAAAAACGCACTCCCTGAAGTTCAGAACATTAACACAGAAGCTTGCACTTATTCGGTTAGTTTTGTTTCAGAGGATGGCTGGGTAAACTCCCCGAGCAACCCGGCGTCACCCGGCTGATGCGTTTTCGATTACGCCAGCGCGGAATTCATAGCGAAGTGGGACATGCGGCTCCTGTAGCTTGGCTTCTCGGCGACCGGGGCGCCCCTCCGAATTCGGGGGTCGGGCCGGAGAGGCGAATTCATTGTCGGCGCGAAGGGGCCTGCCCAGAGAAACATCCGACGTGAAGTCGTGTGGAACGAATGTTTTAAGCGGTTGCCAAACCTGATAGGCTTGAACTCCTTCCTCGCCGGGCCTTCTCTATCCGATTGTTCCAGACTTGATAATATTCAAATTGTGAAAATTCCACAACATGAACACTCAACACATTAGAGTGATCATATGCGGAAAGAGCATAGCGCACAATGTTCACTCAACGGTGATGGCATCTGCCATATCGGCACGCGCCCTCACCGGAACATCCACAACCCCATCCGGTGGCGTCCTCGCCCTGCGAGCCCCATTGCCGCGGCTCTCGCTGGTTGCGTTCTGGCAGCAACGAACAAGGCGTACATGTTGTCGGTTCTGATGCTCCCCTTCTCGGCGGTTATCGGCTGGGCCGTGTGCTCGAACCGGCCGTTGCTGCGGTCGCCGGCCCGCTACACAGGAGTCGTCGGGGCACGCTTCGTGTTGTCGGTGTGCAGCGGCCCGCTTCGGGCTCAGAATGCGGTGATCTCTAAAGAAAGAAGCATGCAAAGCGGGTGTCCACCGTTGCGGGGCTCGGACCACCCATGTACGGATTCCTTGGATGGGAGGGTCGGCTTCCACACTCCGCTCGTACGAGCCACACCCCGAGCCTGCCTGTGAAGCGGCAGTGAATATGTTAAGCTGCTGTATCTCAACGAGTTCTTATGCCCTACTCTTTGGACGATCGCTTCCTCTTCGGCTCCGTCTCAGGAATCGTCGTCCGGATTACGGCTACCCTCGGAAACTGGGGACGTTACGCCCATGCTCGGAGCATACCCAATGCCTGAACAGATGCCTCCTGAGATCCGTTTTCGGCGTATCCGGGAAATCCTGCTAAGGATGAACAGTCGCCCGGACGCTGGCCCAGAGGCTCTCGCCCTAAGCGCAGAATTCGATGCACTCGCTGACGACGTTCTCAAGTATTCCAGCAAGATTAGCGAATTGAAAGAAGAGATTGACAGGCTCAAGGGTCCACCGCTGCTGCATGCAATTCTGATCGGTCCAGGTCCGAAAGGACGTGAAACTCACGTTGTATCTGTGAACGGTCAGCGCTTCGATGTGGAGCTTGCCGTATCCGAGACTGGGAGCGACTTGGCGGGACAGCTGGTGGCGGGCCAGGAAGTGTTGCTCAGGCGGGACACTCAGGCAATTGTAGGGATCGTCGGCCCAGGGCGGCGTGGCGAGTCAGCCGAAGTTCGCGATGTACTGAAAGATCCCGAGAGTGCCGTTCCGGACCGGTTGGTAGTAAGGGTTGGGGCGAGCGACGGCATTGTCGTGGACATGTCTCACGAACTACGAGTACTGCCCGACGAATCCGAGGACCCTTTAGCCCGACGCCCCAAGGCCGGGGACTTGGTTCTTGTCGATGTCAGCGCTAAGGTTGCCTTCGAGAGGCTCCCAGTTCACGAAACGGCGGTGCTTGAACTCGAAACCGATCCCGATGCCCGATACGTAGACATAGCCGGTCTAGACGAGAAAGTTGGGCTCATCCGCGATGCCATCGAGCTGCCGTATTTGCAGCGCCGCCAATTTGAAGAATATGGTCTGGACCGACCCCGTGGCATCCTTCTCTTCGGACCGCCGGGGTGTGGCAAGACAATGATCGGCAAGGCTGTCGCGAACGGTCTAAGAGATAGTATTGCAAAGCAGATTCAGGACCTTATTAATAGGATTCGGGAGTGCCAGGCGTTGCCCCGTTCCGACAGGCAGGAACGATGGGACGAAATCCGCAGAGACGCCCCGCGAGGTATCGAAGTCGACGCGGAAAATCTGGAGGTAGCCGTCCGCCGTTTGGAGGCACTGAAGAAAGACCTGCGTAGTTATTTCCTCAATATAAAGGGACCCGAATTGCTTAGCAAGTGGGTGGGGGAGGCCGAGCACCGGATCAGGCAGATTTTCTCCGAGGCCAAGCGTTCTGCATCATATACCACGCCGGTAGTGGTCTTCTTCGATGAAATCGAGTCGATGTTTCAGCGACGTGGCACGGGGATCTCCTCTGATCTGGAAAAGACCATGGTGCCGCAGCTGCTTTCTGAGTTAGACGGCGTGCAATCACTTGAAAACGTTGTCGTGATCGGTGCTAGCAACCGGCACGAGTTGCTCGACCCGGCTTTACTCCGGCCAGGGCGGCTGGACATCAAAGTTAAAATCGATCGGCCGGACCGCCACGCGGCGGCCGCGATTTTACGGCGATACCTTCCCGTCGCAAAGATGATGGGTGAGGGCTTAACTGCCGACTCATCGTCAGCGTTTGACGCCGAGATTTCGGGTGTTTTGGGGAAGCTCTTGAGCGGTGAGGCCTTGTTGGCTATCGAAAGCCAACAGGCGGGGCGAGTAGTTGTTCCGCTCCGCCGCGCGCTGACGGGCGATATGTTGTTGGAGATTGCTGCTCGGCTTCGCGCGGGCCCCAATTCCAAAAGCGGTGAGGCTTCTTTGGGTGACCGCGTTGATTTTTCGCAGATCGCCGCGGCTATCGGTCAGGTCTGCCAAAACCATCGTGCTGAGCTGCTGCGCGAAGGAGTTGCTGCCGCTCTTCCGGGCCGCCTTGCGGTGCTCCTACCGCTCGAAGCTGCGGAGTCGGTCTTTCGCGACTCGCCCTTGCCCCGTATACCTTTGCCTGCCTCGCTGTCCGCCGGGCCGCTGGATCAAGAGCGTCTGTGCGGCGAGATTGCCGACTTCGCTGTGGAAGTGCTATTCAGCTCCAACAGTTACCTCCGGGCACGGATTATGTCAGCGTGTGGGCGCGAGCACACCTTTCTTTTACGGGAATTCGTTAGCGGCGCCCTGCTCGCGAACGTCGCCGCACGAGCCAAGAG
>CATPCN010000199.1 GCA_955652855.1 uncultured Chthoniobacterales bacterium
CGCACGGACATCCTTGCCACATGGATATACCACCCATCGATTTGGAACCGACGAAAGCCCCGTTTCATGGCGACAAACGCGCGACGGATCACCGCGAAGCTTATGCGGCATGAATAGCCTCGCATATCCCACAGCCCACGCTGCGCAAGCCGCGCCTTGGCTTCGCCGAGCTGCTCGAAGCGGCTCGTGAGCGCGTGATCGCGCGCCAGCGCCCTGACGCTGAGAGCGCCGAATAAATGCTCTCCCAGGCCCTCTTCCAGCGAGATCACCGTCACACCGGAAGCGGCCCGTGGGGTGACCGACGGGTATAAGCGCGGAATCGCCAGGCCCGTTCGATCAAGGGCAACTGTCCCCAGCAACGAATCCGGCATTGATATATAGTTATCGAACGATCGTTCTATTCCATCAATGACTGCTTCAGCCAACAACATCGAGCACCCCATCGATCCGCGACCGATCGACGGACTGGCGATACTCAACGAAGTCCAACGTCGCGCGGCGGTGCACGGCGAGCGCGAAGGAACTCCCGGACCGTTGCTAGTCATTGCGGGCGCCGGCTCCGGCAAAACCAACACACTGGCGCATCGCGTCGCACATCTGGTGCGCGAAGGGACAGACATTGAGCGGCTGTTGTTGCTGACATTCAGTCGCCGCGCCGCTGTTGAGCTCGAACGCCGTGTCGGGAACGTGCTGCATAAGCTGCTAGGCGCCGGAAGCAATGCTCGTGCTCTCGCTCTACCTTGGTCGGGCACTTTTCACAGCGTGGGTGCCCGACTCCTTCGTGAATACGCCGAGCGTGTCGGTTTGGTTCCCAACTTCACGATTCATGATCGCGGTGATTCGGAAGACCTCATGGCGCTAGTGCGTCAGGATTGCAAGATCGACAAGACCAAGAGTCGCTTTCCCGGAAGCGCCACGTGTGTGGCGATTTACTCGCGGGTGGTTAATGCCGAGGTCGCGCTGGCAGAGGTCCTACGGGACAACTTTCCATGGTGTGCCGCCTGGGAGGCCGAGTTGAACGGTTTGTTCAGCGCCTACGTTGCCGGCAAACAGGCTCAACAGATCCTCGACTACGACGACTTGCTGCTCTACTGGGCGGGGATGCTCGCTGATTCCGCGCTGGCCGAAGAGATCGGCGGTCGCTTTGATCATGTACTGGTAGACGAGTATCAGGATACCAACCGGCTGCAAGGTTCGATCCTTCGCAAGCTGAAACCCGACGGCCGCGGCATTACGGTTGTTGGTGATGACGCTCAGGCCATCTACAGCTTCCGCGCCGCGACGGTCCGCAACATTCTGGATTTCCCTGGCCAGTACGCCCCTGCTGCTACGGTTATTACCTTGGAGCGGAACTATCGCTCCACGCAGGCAATATTGGACGCCTCGAATGCGGTTATTGCGCACGCCAAGGAACGCTTCACCAAGAACCTCGTCACCGAGCGGGCAGGCGGAGAGCGGCCTCGACTAGTCACGGTGAAGGACGAAGCCGATCAAGCGCGCTGCGTTGCCGAGCAAGTTCTCATGCATCGCGAAAACGGCATTGCGCTCAAAAGCCAGGCCGTGCTCTTTCGCACATCGAGCCATAGCGCCCAATTGGAGCTCGAGCTTGGCCGACGGAATATTCCATTCGTAAAATACGGCGGCCTCAAATTTCTCGAGGCGGCACACATCAAGGACGTGCTCTCACTACTGCGCTGGATCGAGAACCCGCGCGGTCGATTGGCCGGTTTTCGCGCGGTCAGGATAGTGCCAGGCGTGGGGCCGGCCACCGCGACGCGGCTGTTGGACGAGCTCGAGAACGCATCGCACCCCGCTGCGGTAACGCGGTTGTTTTGCGTGCCGGCTGCCGCGGCGACCGAATGGCCCAAGCTGCTCGCGATGGTCGAGCGGCTGCGTTCCCCGGACAGCGGGTGGCCGAACGAAATGGATGATCTGCTGGCTTGGTACGAGCCCCAACTCGAACGTATTTATGAAGATGCACGTGCGCGTACCGATGACTTGATTCAGCTTCGACGGATCGCCGCGACTTATCCGAGTCGGGAGCGATTTCTTACCGAGTTGACGCTGGACCCACCGTCGTCAACCAGCGGTAAGGCTGACGAGGCGCTGCTTGACGAGGACTACCTCATTCTTTCCACGATCCATTCAGCCAAGGGCCAGGAGTGGAAGGTCGTGCAGATATTGAACTGTGTTGATGGCTGCATCCCATCCGATATGGCAACCGGAACCTCGGAGGAGATTGAGGAAGAGCGTCGATTGCTTTACGTTGCGATGACTCGTGCGAAGGACCACCTTGCTCTTCTTCTGCCGCAGCGCTTTTATGTGCATCAGCAGATTGGCATGGGCGATCGGCATGTCTACGCATCGCGCAGTAGGTTTCTCACCAATGCGGTGTGTGCGGCGTTCGATCATGAGACTTGGCCGGTATTGGCCGCCGATTCCGTGAAAGGTACGGCTGCTCGCGGCCCGCGGATCGACATTGCTGCGACAATCAGATCTGCTTGGCAACCGCTTGACAGATAAATTGCTGCGTTCTGGGTGCTGCTGTTGCCGCTCGAAGAGTGGGAAGAACTGCCGAAGTAGCTCAGGCGGACCGAGCTCAACAAGACCGGCGAGGATGGTGAGCTGCAGACGATCGGCTTTGTGATCGAGACTCGAGCTGGTCGACGCCACCCCGGCTTTACGGCTGCTCGGTCTGCACTTACTCACTAGTCGATAATTAAGGCGACAAATGGGGAACTTTCTGCGACGACAGTGATCTGATTGTTTGTGAAACGAGACGGCAGATCTTTTGATCATCAGACGCTGGAACAAATCCGGCTGATGGCGGTGGAGCGGGTGC
>CATPCN010000200.1 GCA_955652855.1 uncultured Chthoniobacterales bacterium
ATCATCAAGGCGCCGGCGGCGCGCACGAGGTCGTGATTACGTTCGATGATGGGCCGGACCCGGAATGGACTCCGAAGGTTCTCGACATTTTAAAAGCGGCGAATGTGAAGGCGACGTTTTTTCTCGTCGGGGTGAATGCGGAAAACTATCCGGGACTCGTTAGGCGGATTGTCGCGGAAGGGCACGAGATTGGGAACCACACTTATTACCATCCAAACCTTGCGCTTTGTTGGGATGAGCACATTCGACTCGAACTAAACGCCACGCAGCTTTTACTCGAATCGATCACGGGAAGATCGACAACTTTGTTTCGGCCGCCCTACGCCGCGGACACAAGTCCGTCGAGCTTGAGTGAGCTGACCCCATTGTTGATTGCACAAGACCTCGGTTATCTCGTCGTTTTGGAAAACATCGATCCGCAGGACTGGGCGAAGCCGGGGGTGGACGTCATTTTGCAGCGCGTGAAGCAGCAACGGCGCGATGGCAGCATCATTCTTTTGCACGACGCTGGCGGCGATCGCTCGCAAACTGTCGAAGCGTTGCCGCGCATCTTGGATTGGTTGCACACGCGCGGCGATACGGTCGTCCCATTGAGCACGCTGCTCGGTACGACGCGCGATGCGCTCATGCCGCCCTTGCAGGCGGGTCCGCAATCAGTCACGCGTTTTGTCAGCAGCGTGGGTTTCCAGATTTTTCACGCGGCGGAAGAATTTCTCTGGGCGTTTATGATCGTGGCGACGGCTTTGATCGTGATGCGCACGCTCGTTGTCATCTGGCTGGCCGCGCGTTTTCGCACGGGGCCGGTTTCAGACTTCGCTGAGCCGGTGAGCGTGCTTATCGCCGCCTACAATGAAGCGAAAGTGATCGCGGGAACTTTGCGCTCTGTGCTCGCGACCGATTACGTGGGGCAGCTTGAAGTGATCGTGGTCGATGATGGTTCGAAAGACGAAACAGCCGCGGAAGTCGAAGCGCTCGCAGCGAATGATCCGCGCATCCGATTATTGCGGCAGGAAAATCGCGGCAAGGCGCGCGCTCTGCAACGGGGACTCGCTGCGCTGCGGAATGGGATCGTCGTTTTTCTCGATGCGGACACGCATTGCCAACACGACACACTGCCCCGATTGGTCGAGCCTTTTGCCGATGAAAAAATCGGGGCCGTTTCCGGCCACGCGAAGGTTGGAAATTTGAGAACATTCATCGCGCGCTGTCAGGCTCTCGAATACACGTGTGGGTTCAATCTCGATCGCCGCGCTTACACGCGCTGGAATTGCATCACGGTCGTGCCCGGCGCGATCAGCGCGATTCGCAAATCGGCGATCGATGAAGCCGGCGGCTTGAGTTTGGAAACGCTCGCCGAAGATACCGATCTCACACTCTCATTGCATAAAGATCGACAACGCATCGTCTACGTGCCGGCTGCGATCGCATGGACGGAAGCGCCGGAATCCGTGCGAACTCTCGCGCGACAACGTTTCCGCTGGGCCTACGGCACGCTGCAATGTTTGTGGAAACATCGAGATATGGTTTTCAACTGGAACTATCGCGCGCTTGGCTGGTTCAGTTTGCCGAGCGTGTGGTTGTTCCAAATCATTCTCGTGGCCGTAACGCCGGTCGTGGATCTGCTGCTCTTGTTTTCGTTGTTCTTCGGTGCGTGGCACGCCGTGCTGCCGTTCGTCATTGTATTCCTAGCCATGGATGTGATCCTCACCACGCTTGCCTGCATTTTGGAACGCGAAAATGTTTTGCGCGTCTGGCGCATCCTGCCGATGCGCTTGATTTATCGGCCGATGTTGAGCTTCGTCATCTGGAAAGCAATTCTGCGCGCGATCAAAGGCGCGTGGGTGAGCTGGGGTAAATTGGAACGCACTGCAAGTGTTCCAGTTCGCGTCTAACGCGGCCGCGCTCGTTGTCCGGCAACTGAGATGAGAAGAAAACTTGTCGATCTTGTGATCGTCGCGATCGCCGCGTTCTTTTTCGCAAATTGTCACAAGACGACCGCGCCTACTGTCGATCCAAATGGTCACGTCGAGGTCGTCATTCCGGAGCATGGCGTTTACACGGGCGCGTTCATGGATTTCGGCGACGCCGAAGATGATGTCACGCTCGAAACGATCGAGGACTTCGAGCAGATGGTCGGCAAACGCCAGGCGATCATCGCTTCGTCGAGTTACTGGGGTGAACAAAATTTTCCGACCGCGAACCTGAACGTCATTTGGCGACATGGTTCGTTGCCACTGGTCTTCTGGTCGCCGTGGGACCGCCCTTACGAACAGAACCGCGGCCCGGATAAATTCAGCCTGCTCGCGATCATCGATGGAAAATGGGACGCGTACATCGACACGTGGGCGGACGCCGCGCGCGAGTTTGGTCATCCCATGATTGTCGCTTTCGGCGTCGAGATGAACGGCGATTGGTTCCCCTGGTCCGGCAGCTACTACGGCGGCGAAGACTGGGACGACGATCGCGATAATTGGAAAGGCCCGGAAAACTTCCGGCGAGCCTATCGCCATGTTGTGGATCGTGTCCGTGCGCGCGGCGCGACGAACATCAAATGGATGTTTCACACCAATAACTACTCTTATCCGCTCGATACTTGGAACTTCGCGCCTGCCTACTATCCCGGACCTGACTATGTCGACTGGTTCGGTCTAAGTGTTTACGGCCAGCAGTTCAAAGACGAACCCTGGGCCAATATTCCCTCGCTAGTCGATTGGCCTTATCAGGAAATCTGCGGACTCGATCCGAACAAGCCGGTCATGATCGCCGAATGGGCGACCGGCGAGTTTCCGCATTCCGGCAACAAAGGCGAATGGATCAAACAAGGTCTCGATCTTTTTCGGACGCGCTATCCACGCATCAAAGCTGCCGTTTACTGGCATGAACGCTGGCAGAATGTGGATCAAACTTATAGCAACCTGCGGGTTAACTCGTCGGTCGAATCGCTCGAGGCTTACCGCCAAGGCGTCGCCAATCCAGATTGGTTAGGCAACTTGATCCTGCGACCATTACCGTCATCGAACCCGAAATAAAAAATTGTCGATCTTGTTGGGGAAAAACGCTCTGACGAGCTTATTTACGTTTCCGACCGCAGCTCATCGGGCGCTTGAATCGCGTCGCCCTTGTTTAACAGCGGCTTCGTCAAATTGGGTTGACGCAAAACATTCAAAAATCTGGGCTTGACCGAATCTCCTAAAAAAGACCTCGTGCGCTCCATCACTTCTTGAGTTTAATTTCGATATGAACCCCATGATCCGCTTCGTTCTATTCGGCAGCTTGTTGTTGCTTTTTGCGCATCGATCACCGGCGCCGGTTTCTGAACCGGACAAGCCAACGCCCACGCCATCGGCGACGGCTGCGCCGGAACAGTCAGCCACACCAAAGCCGAAGCATTCGCCGACCGCGAAACCCATCGCGACAGAAAACGAAATCATTGCAACTCCCATTGTTGCGCACGCCTCTGCTCCGCATCCGCAAAAGTCATCAAGTAGGGGAAGCTCAAGGCTCATTTATTCGCCCACTCCTGGTTATCCGGTTGCAGAACGCTTTGCGCGCACGCCGGTGCGCGGCTCGGGCGACTTTCGTGTGACATTCGGCCCGAATGGCGATGTGACAAAAGTTCAAACTGTTCGATCCACCAATCACGATATTTTGGACGAGGCGGCTATGACGGGATTGCGTCGGTGGAAATCGCGCCCTGGGGCCGAATGGAGCACCACAGTGCCCATGGAATTCAAGCCGTAACGAACGGCAAGATCGACAATAACAACGCGCTGGTTTCAGCAGCTAAAGAACTCATGTTCTTGTGCGTGAGCATCGCGCTCCAGTTCTTCATCGCGCGCCTGCCAGACAATCCCCATGCCGCCGCGACCTAACGTCTTGATGAGCGTGTAACGGTTAAATAATTTCTGCCCGGGGCCTAACTCGCGCAGGGTTGCGTCGCCCCCATTGCCGGAAGCGCCGGAAGACGGATTAGTCACGCCGCTGAGTGTAACAAAGCGGTGAAATGCCGGCAAAGCATTTTACCCCGGGTGCGAGTTTTCATCGCGGCGCGAAAAAAATTGTCGATCTTAGACAAATCCCATGTTTGGCGGCGTCTCAATATTAAAAGACCGTGAAGAGGTCATGGAGAATGTCGTCAGTCATGAAGATTGGAAAGTTTGTTTTTCGGAACTCGCACCGGGACTGGTCCTGTTCGCCCGGCAATGGACGCGCTCGCCGGCTGACGCTGAAGACATCGTGCAGGAAGCTTTCGTTAAGTTTTGGCGACGCGAGCACAAGATCGATAATAAGCCTTTGCTTTACGCCGCTGTGCGATCGATTGCGCTCGATTTTTTCCGGCGCGACGCGCGCCGCGAACGCCGTGAAGCGGATGCCGCACTCGAATCGGAGCAAACAAGCACACCGCAATTCGCGTTCGACGATGATTCGCAACGCGTGCTCGCTGCCGCTGTCGATCTTTTGCCGGCCGAACAACGCGAGGTGCTCGTCATGAAAATTTGGAGCGAGCTCACCTTTGCCGAGATCGGAAAAGCTCTGGGC
>CATPCN010000201.1 GCA_955652855.1 uncultured Chthoniobacterales bacterium
AAAGAATTCGCGGGGAAAAATGTGCTCATCGTCGGCGGAGGTGATTCCGCCTTGGAGACCGCCGTCGCGCTGACAACATCCGGCGCGCACGTCACGCTCAGTTATCGGCGTAAAGAACTTTCGCGGGCCAAGCCGGAGAACGTCGCTAAGATCGACATGTTGGTGCGCGACGCTTCGGCGGACGTGCAAATCGAGAAACCGACTTCGGAGCGCGTGAACGTCGCGATGACCAGCGGAATGCACCGCGAGAAGAAGACAGGTTCTTTAAAAGTCGCGCTCGGGACTGAAGTGACGCGGATCGAACCGGATCGCGTTCATCTTAAAAACGGATCGGAAGAAACTTTGCCTAACGACATCGTCTTCACGATGCTCGGTCGCGAAGCGCCGCTCGATTTTTTCCGGCGCTCGGAAATTCCAATCGCGGGGGAATCGACAACGAGCGGCTGGGTTGCGCTCACCATTTTTCTCGCCCTCTGCATTTTCGTTTACTCTTGGAAATCGGGCGGGTTTGGCGAAACGTGGTTGAATCCGTGGCCGGAGAACATGCCGCGCCTGCTCGACTCGTTAGGCGGCTGGTTCCATTCGCAAATCGCAGACCGCTCGACGCTCATCGGTACGATCGCTGTTTCGCTCAAGTCGCGCTCGTTTTATTACACGTTTCTTTACAGCAGCTTGATCGTCAGCTTCGGCATCGCGCGCATTCGCCGGCGCAAAACTCCTTACGTCACGCTGCAAACGATCGTGCTCATGCTCGTGCAACTGGTTCCGCTTTTTCTTCTGCCCGAAATCATTTTGCCGTGGCTTGGTTACAACGGCGTGTTCGACCATGGTCTTGGCAAAACAATCGCCGATCATCTTTTCGAATCTTACATTCCGCAGGCGCAATACGACGCGCATCAATGGCCGGTGTGGGGACATCCACGCGCTTACTGGCGGGCTTACGGTTTCGTGCTCGCGTGGCCGCTCATGGTTTACAACGTTTTCACCGACGCGCCGATCGCGTGGTGGCTCGTGATCGCTTTCGTGCAAACGTTTGTGCTCATTCCGCTGCTCATCTGGCGCTACGGCAAAGGCGCATATTGCGGCTGGATTTGTTCGTGCGGCGCGCTGGCCGAAACAATGGGCGATCAGCAGCGGCAAAAAATGCCGCACGGTCCGTTTTGGAACCGGTTAAACATGGCGGGGCAGGCGATTCTCGCGCTCGCATTTCTTCTTCTCATCGTGCGCGTGGCCGGGTGGATCTGGCCGCAATCTTGGGCCGCTTCGAGTTTTCACATGTTGCTCGACGGAAAAAACGGGAACGGGCAGGTCGTGAACTATGCGAGCTACAAATGGTTCGTCGATGTTTTTCTCGGCGGTGTCATCGGCGTCGGCCTTTACTTCAAATATTCCGGACGCGTTTGGTGTCGATTTTTCTGTCCGCTCGCCGCGCTCATGCACATCTATGCGCGCTTCTCGCGCTTCCGGATTTTTCCGGAAAAATCGAAATGCATTTCGTGCAACGTCTGCACGTCGGTTTGCCATCAAGGCATCGACATCATGAGCTTCGCGAACAAAGGTCTGCCGATGAAAGATCCGGAATGCGTGCGCTGCTCGGCCTGCGTTCAACAATGTCCGACCGGCGTGCTCTCGTTCGGTCATTACGACGGCAATCGGCGAATCGTGCTCGACAAAATTCCGGCGTCGCCTGTCCGCATGCGCGAAGGCGCGCACGCATGATCGGCCCAGAGGAGGGGGCTTGCCAGGATCGACATAAACGATTCAAATCGGCGCATGAACGGCGAGCGCAAGATCGAGATTTTCGCGCCATTCGGCGAATCGTACGAGCGGATGAAGAAGATTCTTTTTCAGCCGTTCGATTTAGCGAAGTGGTTTGTGATGGGCTTCGCGGCTTTTCTCGCTGGAAATTTCGGTGGCGGGTTCGGTTATTCCTGGCCAAACCGATTCAACGCTTCGCACGCAATTCATCAGAATCAGTTTGCGACTGCGCCGCACTTGGAACCGTGGGCCGTCATCGCAATTGGCGCTCTCGTTTTTTTCATCTTCGCGCTCATCATCGTCTGGATTTGGCTCGCTTCGCGCGGCCGATTTATTTTCACCGATTGCATTGTGCAAAATCGCGGAGCGATCGTGCAGCCGTGGCATGAATTTCGAAACGAAGGGAACAGCTACTTTCTTTTTTCGCTCGCGGTTGCGACGGCGAGCATGCTGTTCGTTGCGGTGTTGGTGCTCGCGATTTTTGTTCCGTTTGGGCTGTTCGGCCACGCATCTCATCCGGCGAATACGTTACTCGTTGTGATTTTTGTCGCCCTGTTCTTTATCATTTGGATGTGCGCGGCTTTGTTCTTCGGACTGGCGAGCTATTTCATGGTGCCGGTCATGTACATTCGGCGTTGCCGCGCGCTCGAAGCTTTTCGTCAAGCGATCAGCCTAATCGCGCACAATCTCGCGCCGTTCGTTTTGTTCTGCTTGTTCTGGATCGTCTTGTGGATGGCATTCGTCATCGTGAGCATGCTCGCAGCTTGTTTGACCTGCTGCATCGCGGCGCTTCCCTACATCGGCACGGTGATTCTGTTGCCGGTGTTTGTGTGGTTGCACACTTTTGGTTTCTGTTTTCTGCGACAATTCGGGCCGGAGTACGATGTCTGGACTAAGGTGACGCCGTCGGAAGTCCAGCCGACAACATCGACATTGCCACCGCCACTGCCGGCGTAAAAACAGACGCTTTCAGTCCGCGGTCGATGCCCAAAATTTTCGGAACGCATTGGGCCAGCTTCGGTCCACCACGCTTTGCCGCGCGTTGCGAGCGATGCGCGCACGCATCTCCGCGTCGCGCGCCAACCTCTCAACGGCGCGAACGAAATCATCCACGTCGTGACCTTTCGTGATCAAACCGTTGACGCCGTCTTCAACCAACTCTTTCGGGCCGCCTTGATCGGACACCACGACCGGCAAGCCGGATGCCTGAGCTTCGATGATGACGTTCCCGAAAGTATCGGTCGTGCTCGGGAAGGCAAAGATATCGGCCGACGCATACGCCGTCGCCAGCGGGACACCAGTGAGAGAGCCGGTGAAAAATGCATCCGGCAATGTTTCCGCGAGCGCTTTCGAGTAAGGGCCATCGCCAACAAAAAAAAGTTGCAGCGGCAAAGTTTTCCGTAACCGCTGGTAGGCCATCGCCAGAACATCGAGATCTTTTTCGCGCGAGATTCGGCCCACATAGAGCAGGCGCAAATCGCTTCCGTTCGCGCCGAAGCGTCCCCAGAATTTCGGATCGCGCCGCCTCGGGTTAAACAAATTAGTGTCGAGCCCGCGCGGGAGAATCTTCAACTTCTCCGGATCGAATCCGCGGTCGATCCAACCGCGGCGATACAGCTCGGAGTTCACGAAGACGGTATCGAGCTGCCCGTAAAACCAGTGCATGTAATTCCAGGCGAAGCTTTCGAGAAAACTGTCCTCGGTCAAGATACGAATGTATTGCGGAAAATCGGTGTGATAAATTCCGCTCGTCTTCAGATTCAACATCTTGGCCGCGAGCAGTGCGGTCACGCCGATCGGTCCCGGTGTGCTGATGATGATCTCGGTGAATTGCTCGCGCTGCACGTAGTCGAGCATTTGCAGAATCGGCGGGAAACTTAATTTCTGCAGCTCGTATTCCGGCAGCTCAAATTCGCCGATCGGACGAAAGTTTTTGATCGGAATATCGTCGATGTGCAGCTCGCGGCGAGACGTGACGACGACTAACTCTTCGCCGGCTGCGACAGCAGCCGCGGTCATCTTTTGAATTGTGGTGGCGACGCCGTTCACATCCTCGAGCGTGTCGGTAAACCAGGCACGCTTCCGATTTTGTAAGACTGGCGGAATCGTCCCAGTTAATTGAAGACACACTTCGCGCAGCCAGGGTCGAGATGGCGCCTGGCTATGAAATCCGTAGATGTAGGGCGCGAGCACGACCAGGATCGGCACGATTCCGCTGAGAGCCTGAATACTTTCCAAAATGTTTCCGCCGCTGATTTGCTTGACGAATTTTTCGAAAAGCCGGAACGCCAACTGTTCGCAAACGAGATTAGCCATCAGAAACGTGCGTCGCTCTGGCTCGTCGACGCCGTCCAATTCCTTCGCCAGCATCGCCTTCACTTCCGACCGCGCGAAATAACCGGAAAGTTCTTTCCAGAGCGAAACGTTGGTTGGCTTGGCGAGTTCGAAAATTTTTCCGGACATCACGCCCTGGGCAAAGAACTCGACCTTCTGGCGCAACGTGAATTCAGTGGGGTCGCGGCCTTCCATGAACCGCGAAAACATCGACTCCACAACCTTCGCACCGGGTCCGAGCTGCTCGGTGAAGCGGTCCTGAATGAAACAGGACAGCGTATTATAAAATCCGTGCGACAAGGCAAGGGGACTACCGGCATGGCCGCGTGGCGCGCAGGAACCCGCGCGCACGTGCTCGAGAAACTTTGCCGGCGAACGCGCACTCGGCGTTTCCGTGTAAGCGGAGGCGACAAACTGCCCGCCATGATCATCGGAGCCGCCGGTAAAGATTTTTCGCCACGATTCCGAATGCGTTGGAGCAAGATTGTGGCGGTTGGCGAGCTCGTCGATTTTCTCCGGCGTTAGATCGACAAGAATTTTCTGGGCGAGCTCGCTCAAGAGCGCATCACGCAACCCGTTGATCCCCTCGAAGTGCTTGAAGAGCAGGATCAAGCGCTCGAGGTGGGACGCCGTCAACTTGCCGTTGATGCTGTAAAGAGGATGAGCGACCGCGTGGGCAATTTGTTCGTGCTGCAGAAACCCCTGAAGATCGAGAATGTTCTCTCGGAGCCGCGCAATTTCCACGTGCTGCGCTTCCGATATTCCCCAAACAAGCAGATGAACTTTGCACGGATTTTGAGGAAAATAAGTCGTAACCTGTTCGCTGATAAAAGAATTCGGTAACTCTGAAAGCGCGAGGCAGCCTTCGATCGTATCGTGGTCCGTGATCGTGACGAAGTTCATTCCGCGCGCTCGAAGCGCCGCATGCAGCTCGCGCGGATCGGAATAACTATCGGGAAAATCAAAGCGCCGGAAGAGCCATTCCTCCGAGCGCGCGCTGAAACGCGAGTGAATGTGAAGATCGCAGCGGCTCATGGCGAATTAGGAACGGCTCCCGGAGCTCGCCCGCTTCTCCGCGATCCAATCGCGGTAGGTTGTCGGTTCGCGCGTGCCAGACATTTGCTCAATGAATCGCACGATTTGCCGCCAAATCGCCGGATAATTGAAATCCACGGGATGAATACTCAGCCGCACGAGCGGCGCGGCCTTGAGTTGTCGAATCAGCGCCGCGTTCCATGCCAGACTCACAGCGCGTCGCCAGCCATTGCGCACACTGTAAACGACGGAGCGCGCTGGAAAAGTTTGGCCGGAGCGCAGATCGCGCACGTGTCTCAGTCGAGTCGTGTATTCCATTTCAGCATCGGCCGCCGCGCGCTCCGCTTCCGCGTTTAGCAGCCAGGCCGGAGCGATAAATCCGAGCGGTCGCAAACCCGCCGCGACAAATTCATCGCGCGCTTGCGAGATTCTTCGAAACGCTTCGTCGTAATCAAGATCGTAAAACTCGCCTTCGTCCTGAGTGTAGACCCGCGTAATTAGACGTTCGCGCAAACTTTCGTTCGAGCGTCGGGGTCGTTCATGAAAATAACCGTGAATCACGATTTCGTTTCCTTGTTCCTCCAGACTTTGCAGCCAGCGCACGAATGACGAATCGAACGTCGCAGCGCCGCTGTGATGATAATTCGGCACGACCAAGATCGAGCAGCGCTTCACGCCGCGGCGCACAAGATCGACAATAATTTTTTCACACGCCTCGCGTGTGACCGGCGCGACATCGTGCACCGAGACGATGAGCGGTCGGCGCGCCGCCGCGGCTGAAGCAGCGAGAAAAGATGGCAGCGAAGTCGCGGCAGCGCCATTCACGCAGAAAAGTTTGATGCCCGCTGCGCTAACAACAAGCGCAAAAGTTCATCAACGGCCCATGCGCACAATCTCGCGAAATTCCGTCTCGGTCAGCGGTTGTACCGAGAGACGCGATAATCGGAGCAGCGCAATCTTCTTGAGGCGCGGATTTTGTTTGACCGCGTCAAGAGTGACGGGACGGGCGAGCGCTTTCTTCGGCTTTAGATCGACGGCGCTCCAATCGCCGTCCGTCGCGGTTGGATCGACATAAGCCGTACGCGAAACTTCCGCAATCCCGATGGCCGCCTTGTCGGTCACGCTGTGATAGAACAAGACTTCGTCTCCCTTTTGCATGGCGCGAAGATTATTGCGCGCGGTGTAATTTCGGACGCCGGTCCAGCTCGTCTCGCCGTCCGCGAGAAAGTTCATCCAGGAATAAACGGAGGGTTCCTGTTTCACGAGCCAGAATCTTTTCATCGACATGCTTAAATAAACCGTGTGTGCGCATTCGACAATCCGCTCCGCATGTTTCAAACTCGCTGCAATGCCGCGCGGAGTCTTTATCACGTTCGAAGGATCGGAGGGCTGTGGGAAATCCACGCAGGTAGAACGGCTCGCCAAGCGTTTCGAGCACCTCGGCGTTGCGCCGCTCGTCACGCGCGAACCGGGCGGCACTCCCATCGGCGAAACGATTCGCGATTTGTTGAAGTTTGCGCCGGAAAGCGCCGGCATGATCCCCGAAACCGAACTGCTGCTTTTCGAAGCGAGCCGCAGTCAGCTCGTCCGTGAAGTGATCCGGCCCGCGCTCGCCCAAGGCGAAGTCGTCATCGCCGATCGTTTTTTTGATTCGACCACCGTTTACCAGGGCATCGCGCGTCGTCTTGATCCGCGCGTCGTCGAGC
>CATPCN010000202.1 GCA_955652855.1 uncultured Chthoniobacterales bacterium
AACAGTTGCTGGTTCTTCTAGTAAGCGCGCCCTGACCAGGTTCACGCACGGGCTTTACAAAAGCACCAACTCATGATCGGCCTCATGTTTCGCTGGGGGATCTACTTCCATCTTCTCGAACCTGTCAAGTGCCCCCCCATTTTCATCCGCCCTGGTGGGCGCCGCGCAGCGGCGCCGTGGTGGATCACGCCACCGCCGCAACTCAATTTCCTCCGTTTCCAACACTATCCAAGATCCCGCCATCTCATACCTCAACCCTCAACCCTAGAATCAGGGCAGAACAACAAGGAGCTCCATGCCCTCAAAACGCAAAATCGATTACGCCCGTGCCAACGGCGCCAAATCCCACGGACCTGTCACCCCCGAAGGCCGCAAGAAGTCCTCCATGAACGCCCTCAAACACGGACTCAACGCCCAGACCGTGATCTTGTCCATCGAAAACGAGGACGAATACAATTTCCTTGCGCGAATCCTATGTCCAGCGATTCCAGCCAGCCGATCTCGTCGAAATGGATCTGGTCATTGAAATCGTGAATGCCCGTTGGCTCCAGCGCCGCTGCAATAAAACCGAGGCCGGCCTGTTCGAGGAACAAATGGTAAAGCAGAAAGAACAGCTCGACAAAACCTACGATTCTTACCCTGAATCCGTCGAACTCTCCTTCACCTTCCGGGCGCTGTCGCAATCCGGCTCTCTGGCGACCCTCAACCGCACGCAATCCCGTCTCGAACGGAATTACACCCACGCACTCCGCGATTTGCTGAGCCTCCAACAGCTTCGCGAATCAAAAAGACAGGGTGCGGAACGAACCCAATCCCAGCAACGCACACCATCAGAACCGCTCGCGTCAGCAAGCGTCCCAAGTCTACTGACCCTTCGCGAATCGAAACCGCCCGGCCTGCCGACATCCCTGGAGGTCACACCACCAAGAAGCTCCGATCCCGCCATCATTCCACCTGAACCCCTGTGAAAATCCGACCTCGATCACAGCGGCAGCATATTTCTTTTCTGTTTATAACCAACCGCTCCGCGCCTCCTGGCTTAAGTTTGTAAACTCCCGCATGTCATTCTGGATTCGAAAGCGGGAACACATGAGCGTCTCACACTACTTTTCAAAAAGACAACGAACAAAAGACAACGAACAAATGATAAGCACTATGCAAACAAAAACGGATACGACCCCGTTCTGCCCGCCAATCTGCACCTCAAGCCGCCTGAACCGGAAGAGATCCGCCCCTACACCGGTCAAATCAAAGTGAATGAAGAGTGGATGAGCAAGGAGGAATACCAATCGGGCTATCCGGATTTCTCGCAGGCCGCCTGGCTTTAGCTAAAGCTGGGTCGTCTTC
This sequence comes from uncultured Chthoniobacterales bacterium, assembly GCA_955652855.1. Next base: position 1,348 of record CATPCN010000202.1, read on the forward strand.
CCGAGATTGGCCGCATAATTCCTCATCCATATCCGTTAGCCTGGATGTCGAACCGCATTGATCCGTTCGCTCCATCGGGACCGAACTCGACATAGCGCCACTTTTCGCTGCGCAGCATCACTCCGTGCAGAGTCCGGCTGTCTTCGCTCCAAACACTGTAGGCCGGCTGGTTCGTCTGCGCAGCGGTTGCGTCTTACCGTTATTCGCGGAGTGATTGCGTGTCCCGTTTCGCAACCGCATGCTAAAATTGATGTTTCGCCCCCACTCCATGGACTTTCTGCAGGGTCTGAATCCGCAACAACAGGAGGCTGTCGCACACGTCGAAGGCCCTCTTCTTCTGCTCGCCGGGGCGGGCAGCGGCAAGACCCGTGTAATTACCCACAGGATCGCTCATCTGGTGGAAACTCATCGTGTTCCCGGACCTTGCATTCTCGCTGTGACGTTTACCAATAAAGCGGCCGACGAGATGCGGCAAAGGGTGAACGGGTTGCTGGGTGGCCTCAGTTCGCGCGAGAGCCCACAGGTTTCCACTTTTCATTCGTTCTGCGTGCGCACGCTGCGGCGAGACGGCGCTCACTTGGCCGATATCCGCCCCGGCTTTACCCCCAAGTTCACTATTTACGACGATGACGATCAGGTGTCGCTCATCAAATCCATTTTCAAAGCCGTGGGACTGGATGAGAAGTTCATGCAGTACCGCGCGGTGTGTTCCTGGATCAGTCAAAGGAAGAGCCGCAAAGAATCTCCAGCCGACGTATATGGAGGCGCCACGGATCCAAACATTACGCGTCTGGCCACTGTTTACGAACAATACGAAGCGCGTTTGCGGCAGACCAACGCTCTTGATTTCGACGACCTGCTGCTGGAAACGGTGCGTTTGCTCGCGCACGATACCGGCTTGCGATTCCAATACAACCGCCGCTTTGAGTTCCTGATGATCGATGAATATCAGGACACCAATCACACCCAGTATGAGCTGATGCGCTTGATGACGGAGGCACGCAAGAATATCGCCGTGGTGGGCGACGAGGACCAATCCATCTACGGCTGGCGCGGCGCCGACATCCGCAATATTCTCGACTTCGAGCGCGACTATCCGAATGCGGCGGTGATTCGGCTGGAGCAGAATTACCGGTCCACCAAGAACATTCTGGAGGCCGCGAGCGCGGTGGTGGCGAACAACCAGGAACGCAAAGGCAAGTGGCTCTGGACCGAAGCCGGCGAGGGCGAGCGCATCGGCATGTACAAAGCCTTCGACGGCGAGCAGGAAGCATTATTCATCGCCGATAACATCGAGCGCCTGCTATCGGTGAATCCGCGGCTTCGGGTGGCCGTGTTGTATCGCACCAACTTCCAGTCCCGGCAGATTGAAGAAGCGCTGCGCCGCCATGGCCGCAAGTATGTTGTGGTCGGCGGCTTCAGTTTCTACCAGCGCACCGAGATTAAGGATGCGTTGGCGTACCTGAAGACGGTCGGAAGTCCGCAGGATTCGGTGAGCCTGCTGCGAATCGTCAATACTCCGGCGCGAGGCATCGGCAAGAGCAGCATTGAGCAGATCGAGCAGTACGCGCTGCAGAATGAACTGACTGTGTGGTCCGCTATCGGCCGCATGCTGGACGAGAAGATCTTTCCGACTCGTGCAGAAGCGGCCTTGCGCGCGTTCCAGGCGATGATCCAGGAGCTGTCCGCTGTGGCCGAATCGGCGCCGGTGCACGAAGTTTTGAAGCAGATTCTGGAGCGGACGGGTTATTTGGAAATGCTGCAGTCCGACCGCGACCCTGAATCGGAATCGCGGATTGAGAATTTGAAGGAACTGGTCAACGCCGCGGCCGAGGCTTCCGAGCGCGGCGAAACAGTGACGGAATTCCTGGATCATGCGGCGCTGGTTTCCGACAGCGACAATCTGGATGAAGGCGCTCCGGTGTCCTTGCTCACTCTGCACAACGCCAAGGGCCTGGAATTTCCCATCGTGTTTCTGGCCGGACTGGAAGAGGGTCTGTTTCCACACAAGCGATCGCTCGACTCCAAAGCAGAAATGGAGGAGGAGCGCCGCCTTTGCTATGTCGGCATGACGCGCGCGCAGGAACGTCTGTTCTTAACGTCGGCGCGTTACCGGCGGCGTTGGGGCGGAGGTGATGCGGAAGCGTCCACCCCTTCGCGGTTTTTGAAGGAAGTGCCCGGGAAGTTAGTCGAGGATCTGAATCCGAAACAACGCACTTCGCAAGTGGATCTGTTCGCTGAAAGCCGGCAGGTTCGCGAATCCGCGAAGCGGAATGCGTTTACCGGCACGACTTACAACTCGGTTGACAACATCAAGCAATATTTCGCGGAGCGTGGCAAACAAGTGCCGCCCGCGTCAGTGGAACCGGCGCGTGACGTTGCCCCCGTTGCTCCTATGATCCAGACCGCGCAAGGGGCCGGCCGCAAGAAGCCTTTCCGGACCGGGGCAATGGTGCGGCATCCCAAGTACGGCCGCGGCAAGATACTGCGGCGCGAAGGGGACGGCGACGATGCTAAGCTCACTGTAAGCTTTGATGGTTACGGCTTGAAGAAGATGGTCGAAAAATATTCGGGAATACAGGAAGAATGAATACAAAGAAAATCACCGACAGAGAAGAACGCAAGAAGATAAAGCGGGCCTCACGCAAGAAGGCGGCCCCCAAGGCCAAGCGTGCCGCGGGAGTGGCGCGCGGATCCATGAAGCGAAAAGTGAAGAAGCTGGTCAAGGGACAACGGAAGCGCTAGGAATCACCTCGCCCGGGCATGAACCAACTCTTTCGAACTAAAAGCATCGATGCATTGATCGCGGCTTCGGAAGAACCCGGCAAGAAGCTCAGCCGGTCGCTCGGGGTGTGGAGTCTGATCGCTCTGGGCATCGGAGCGGTGATCGGTTCCGGCATCTTCACGCTCACCGGCACCGCCGCCGCTGGAGTTCATTTTTTAGAGAAGTCCGTTCTGAAGGCGCCGGTGTTGGACCTGCTTTTGAATGGCGGCGACGCGGCCACGTTGAGCGGACGCGCCGGGGCTGGACCGGCCATCTCCGTCTCCTTCGTGCTGGTGGCCATCGCTTGTAGTTTCGCGGCGCTCTGTTACGCGGAACTGGCGTCCATGATTCCGATCGCCGGCAGCGCCTACACGTACTCCTACGCGACGCTAGGCGAGATTTTCGCCTGGATCATCGGCTGGGATTTGATTCTGGAGTACGCGGTCTCCAACATGAGCGTGGCCGTCGGGTTCTCGGCCTACTTCAACGACATTCTGGATAACCTGTTCGGCTTCCATTTGCCGAAGCAGCTTTCCGATCCAATGATTGTCGAGGGCCAATTCACCGGAAGCTGGTTCAATCTGCCGGCGTTACTGGTGTTGATGCTGTTGAGTTACGTTCTGATGCGCGGAGTGAAAGAGAGCGCCGGCGCCAACAACGGGATGGTGCTGATCAAGATAGTCGCGATCCTGGTGTTCGTCTTCGGTGCGGCCAAGGCCGTGAACACCGCCAACTGGCATCCCTTCATGCCCCATGGCTACTCCGGCGTGCTGACCGGCGCGGCCATAATTTTCTTCACCTACATTGGATTCGATTCGGTCTCGTGCGCAGCCGAGGAATGCAGGCGGCCGCAACGGGACATGCCCATTGGAATCCTGGCGACATTGGTTATCTGCGCCGTATTATACGGCTCCGTCGCGCTGGTGTTGACGGGAATAGTCAATTGGAAAACGTTGGACAATGCCGCGCCGGTCGCGAATGCCTTGAAGTCGCTGGGCATGAACAAAATTCGACTCATCGTGACCGCCGGCGCCCTCCTTGGAATGCTTTCATCCTTACTGGTTTTTCAGTACGGGCAAGCTCGAATCTGGTTCGCAATGTCGCGCGATCGCCTGCTGCCGGACTGGTTCTCGAGAGTTCACCCCAAGTTCAAGACGCCACACGTCAGCACCTGGGTAGCCGGATTGGCGGTCGGAATTCCGGCGGGAATTTGGGACATCGGCACCTTCGCCGATCTCTCGAACATCGGAACGCTGTTCGCCTTTATTTTGGTTTCAGCGGGTGTGATCGTGCTGCGCAAAAAGCAACCGGAACGCAAGCGCGGTTTCCGTGTCCCGTGGGTCCCGCTGCTCCCGATGATCTCCATCGTCTGCTGTTTCGTTCTGATGCTGAGTCTGCCATTCGAAACCTGGATTCGCTTTTTCGTGTGGCTGGCAATCGGGCTGGTAATCTACTTCGCTTATAGCCGAAAGCGCACTCAGGATTTCGTGTAATTAGTTGTGTTGCGGTGGACGGCGGATCAAGTCGTCGACCGTGACGATTAGCGCCGCCATCCTTTCATCGGCGGCCTTTTGAGCGGCTCGCATCCGTTCATCGGCGGCCTGCTGAGCGGCTGCCATGAACGCCAATCGTTCCTCGGTCTGGCGCTGAGCGTCGGTGAGCAGCACCTGCGCCTTGAGCAGTTGACGATGTTCCTCATGAAACTGGATGTGTTCATTAACGAGGACTTCGACGAGATCCTCGATCCGATCGAGGCGGCTTTTCTTGTCGCCGTTGAATTCGTCACCCATACTTCTACGTCCATTCTAGCGCTGTCCAGTCTAAAGCGCACTCGGGATTTGGTGTGATCAGTCGTGTTGCGGTGGACGGCGCATGAACTCGTTGACCGTGATGCGCAGTGCCGCCATCTTTTCATCGGCGTATTGCTGAGCCGCCTTCATGAGTGCCATTCGCTCATCGAGCGTGAGTCGACTTTCGGCGCGTTTTTTAAGCGCCTTGAGCAGTTGACGATGTTCCTCCTGAAACTGTGCGTGTCCCTCGGCGAGCACTCTGAGCTGCTCCTTCATGTCATCGAGGCGGCTTTTGTCATCACCTTTGATGTCGTCGTCCATTTTGCCTTTATTCTATTTCGCTAGCCGACTCCTCCACCCCTAACCTTTTCGCGCTACCGTAGTCTAACTATGGGACTAGGCGACAATATCAAAACCGAGATTCCTCCAGCAGCAGCGGCCCAATGGCGACAGAACCTTGTACGTCCGAACGGCTCGCGATCCCATTCAAATGATAGCCGTGGTGCGGAACGAAGTACGCGCGCTGGACAAGGATTTGCCGCTCTATAACGTCAAGACCTTCGCCGGCCAGCGGGACGAGTCGTTAGCTGAAGAGCGCCTGGTGGCGGCTCTTTCCGGATTCTTCGGCAGCCTGGCGTTGCTGCTGGCATGCATCGGACTTTATGGCGTGATGGCATACGGCGTGGTGCGAAGGACCCGCGAAATCGGAATCCGTATGTCGCTTGGAGCGCAACGCTCGCGAGTGCTGTGGATGATGTTCCGCGAAACGCTGCTGCTGGTGTCCGTTGGCATCGCGATCGGCCTACCCGCGGTTCTGGGTGCCGCCCGGCTGATCCGCAATCAGCTTTTCGGCGTGACACCGGCCGATGCCACCACCCTCACGGCCGCCTCCGGGATTCTGTTGGCGGTCGCTTTACTGGCGGGCTATATTCCCGCAGTTCGTGCCTCGCGCGTGGACCCCATGGCGCTTCGTTACGAATGACCAGTACGGTTGTTAACGGGGTTCTGTAACCAAACCTCCTAAAGTCCCATTTCACCGAAAATCCGTGGGCTTCAGGATGGATTCATGGATACGGTGTCCGAAAATCCCCTTCCAGAATCAAGTGACATCGTTGCACCTAACGCGGGTCAAGTTGATGCTCAGCTTAGCGTTATTCACGCGACACGCACGTGGATTCAATACGGTGTCTTCGGTTTTGCAGTATTCTGCATCGTCGTTGGCGCCGTAGAAGCACTTTTTGGACGTTAAAAGCCCGCTGTACGCCCCCTAACACTAAGGTTTCGTTCACTAAGAGATTATTCTTATTGCAACTTAGTACGAGAAGAGCGACAATACTATTGGAACTAGCTCACTCCTCCGAGGGCTATCCAAGTTTGCCCGCCGCAACCCCCAGTGGATGCGGCGGGCATTCAATTTTTGACAACCTAAATTCTGCAATGCGAGACGCCGCGCTTCTCGAGATACTGCTGATGATATTCTTCAGCTCTCCAGAAGTCGGGTGCAGGCGTGATCTCGGTCACGACCGGTCGCTTATAGCGGCCCGATCGGGCGAGCGCGCCGGCTGACGCCTTCGCGGCGGCTTCCTGTTGCGCCGTATGAAAAAAAATGGCCGACCGATATTGCGTTCCTACATCCGGACCTTGGCGATTTAGAGTGGTGGGGTCGTGATTTTCCCAGAACACGCCGAGGAGCTGTTCGTAGGATACCCGCGAAGGATCGAATTCCACCTGCACCACTTCCGCGTGCCCCGTTCTACTGGAGCAGACGTCCTGATACGTAGGATTCTTCAGCGTGCCGCCCATGTATCCCACCGCTGTCGACGTCACGCCGGGCACCTGCCGGAAGGCGGCCTCAATGCCCCAAAAACATCCGGCTCCAAATGTAGCTTTCTCCATGCTTCAAGTTTAACCGGTGATCCTCATTGGAAGGTACCGAGCCAGATTTCGCTCAGAATTTTCTCCTGACTAAAGTATATGAAGCGGTCGTCCTTGGAAACGCCAAAGCCTCTCCGCGCGACTTCATTTGGCGCGATTGAAAGGATACTCTTGGCTTGCTGCGGTCTGGTCTTGTCGACCAACCAGATCTGGCCCTCTCGATGGAAGAGCAACCGCCGCCCGTCACTTAGCCAAACCGGGTCGCTGCCGAACTTGGTCAGGTCTTGGTACTCCTGAGCTTTGAGATCGAGAATGCTGATGCCGGTGAATTTTCCGTCGAACCGCTGCCGGTAACCAGCCAACGCAGTCTCGTCCGGCGACCAGGACCAGGCGGTGAACGACTCGTTCGTGTCGCCGCGCCCCTTAAGAGTGTGACGGGCTGTGGTGCGTGATTTTGCCAGATCGAGGATGCCGGTCTGGGTTTCTTGCGGAGTTTTTCCCGACAGTGTGTAGGCGAGCTGGTCGCCTTTGGGCGACCAAACTGGGTGGATCATGGCGGAATCGTGCACATCGGTAAGCTGCTGAAGATCGCTCCCGTCCGGGCGGACGGTCCAAATCTCCCAGTTCTTGGGAAACAACTCCTGGCCAGGCATGCTGGTGAGCATGATGAATGCCGGGGTCAGTGCTGGAGGTGCGGAAGATGGCCATAGCCACACGGGGCCCAGATTGGCCATCAACCTGCTTGATTGCTAACGGGTGTGGTCATTCAAAGGGATGTTCAAGCAAGTAACTCCACATCGCTACCACCACTTAAGGACGATTAGTCCTTGCTGAGACGAAGATTAGGTAAACAACAATACAGCAGAAGTTACACGTGAAAGTAGAAAGTCTTTAGGAGGAATCATGAAGATAGCCACATTACTGGGATTGCTGCTGGGCGCATCACTGTCGAATGCGCAGACAGCGACCGGATTACCCGCCTCGAACCCAGGGGATCGGCTTAATCAGCAAATCTTGCAGCAGCGTCAGGAAAGCAAAAAGAGTGAAGCAAAACTCGTCGCAGTCTATCCTGGAGATCGCGTTATCGCTCAGTTTGTCGACGGCGGATCTTGGAAGACGAGTATGTACTTCGTAAATCTGGAGAATCATAGCGTATCCTTCCAGGTGCTCTTCTTTACCGATGACGGCAGCGACCTGACGGTGCCTGTTCTTGGTCAGGGTTTTGTTCGCGGGCTGAACATCTCGCTGGACACGGCGGGCAGCATCCAATTTGAAACTGCAGGCACAGATTTTTCCCTGGCGCAAGGATGGGCCCTGCTTTCTCAAAGCACGAACGATTCGGTGGGCGGCATGGCAATCTTTCGGCACTCCTTTCCCGGCATTGCCGATCAAGAAGCGGTGGTGCCTATCGTCAACCAATATGAGAATCATTTCGTCTTATTGTTTGACAACACCAGCTTCACGACGGCGATCGCGCTTGCAAATCCGACAACGAATTCCGTCGTCATACCTGTCAACATTCGAAACCAGACGGGACAGATCATCGATCAACGCACCGTCAGCCTTGGACCGTATAGTCACACTGCATTCAGTTTGCCTGACAAGTGGGGATCCACGGCGGGAAGGCGTGGTGCGATCGAATTTCTGACCTCGGGTTTCGGGGTTGGGGCGCTCGGGTTGCGATTCAACGGTTCGGCGTTCACTTCGTTTCACGTGCTGGAGAATTTGCGTTGGGTGGCGGACCCCTCCCGGTGAGCAATATGAAAAAACTGCTCGCATCAAGTACGGTGGCGATCCTGACAATGTTAGCCGGGACTGCATCATTGATGGCTCAAGATGTGTATCACGGGGGTGCGTTGGATGCCCGCCAACATGGATTTGAGCACGGGTACCAAGACGGATTTGCCTTTGGACAGAATTCTCGCGTTAGTAACCGCGACCAGGATATCGTCAATCAAAAGTTGCGAGAGGCCGACGGGAATTATCAACCGGCTTTTGGCTCGCAGGAGCAGTATCGCCAGGGGTATGCTGAAGGCTTTCGCGCCGGCATGGAAGATGGCCGTGCCGGAAACCGCTCCAGGCTGGAAGAGTTGTTCCGGCCAAGGGATCCAAACTACAATCCCGATCGAAATCGGGATGACCGCATTGACGGAATTTACCCTCAAAATCACTGGCCCGTTCTCCATGTAGCCAATGATATTGGCTATCGCGACGGGTTTGACTCAGGAATCCAGGACCGGCAAGACGGTCGAAGCTTTCAACCGCGCCGGCACGTGGCGTGGAAAAGGGCGTTGCACGGTTACGACGGAGCGAGCGTCTCGGCGCGACAATATCAGTCCGCATACCGAGCCGCTTTCGAAGGCGGATATCGTGACGGATTCGGCGGGTCTCGCTAGGGCTCATCATTCCGCGTCGGCGGGACGAGCATAGTTGCATCGCGTGATGAGTGCACGCGAAGCAGTGCCAATACATCGTCGCGGTCCCCTCCAAGCGTTAGCAGTATCCGCTACTTGTGTGTGAATCTCTTTTAGCTGCGCGTCTGTAAGAATACTTGCGATCTTCAAAGCGCTCTCGATGGCGTTGATCTCTTATCGCCAGAAATCCTACCGCTCCGGGCTCCTCCGCCAAGTTCATGAAACGGGCCTTGTCAACCTTACCGCGCCACCGAAAGCCCTCGGCGATATTGGGTGGAACGGAGACAGCCGCTCGTCTCATTTGCAACGCCAGCCCGTAGGTTTCCGGTTTGGGAAAGGCCGCGCGGAAATCATGTCCTGGCGGAAGAAAAACGCTGCGCCTGGAACCGGCTGTATTAACGCATCTGCGATGATCTGGATGCGCTCCTACGAGCTATCGGTCTAAAAGTGCCGCGCGAATTCCCCACAACGAGAACAAAATCCTTGTTTACGCGGCTCTATAACGGCAACTAAACAA
>CATPCN010000203.1 GCA_955652855.1 uncultured Chthoniobacterales bacterium
CCTTGTACACCTCCTGGTGTCCCACAAACACAACTACCCTGTAATGTTCTGGAACTGAAGTGTGGTGGTCTACTTTTCGACCGCCACCAATCGCCGCTCACGCGGCGCTTCGTGGTCTATTATTGCTCCGCCGTTTACACGCCTTGCATCTAACGCGCAAGATGTCGATTTACCTTGACGCGCGTTCCGGTTTGGCGATAGGGAGCGACAAACGCCGCAGCGTTTTCCGACGCGTTGCATTTCGGGTCATCTGTCTCTGGAGGCGCAACTCGGCCACGGCATTGCCGGTCGGCGTAGATTACTCAGCAAGGAGATAACCACCTTGTTCGACACTCTTTATCGAAGATCCTTCACGGCACGTATGCAGCAGTCTGCTCCGTTCGCCGAATCCAGATCAAAATACCTGGCACATCTGACCAATCAAGGGTATGCTCGGGCGACGCTCCGGGCTGTTGCGCGCGACATTCTTGGAGTTGCTGAGCGGATAGAAATGAGCACTCCAGCCAAAGTGCCCGTGGCAAGTGTGGAATCAGCTGTCGATTGTTGGATGCAAGCAGATGAGCGCACATCATCGTTCACCCGAATCAGAATCATCAACGCCGCGAGTTCCTGGCTCCGTTTTTCAGGCTTGCTTGAAGAGAAGGTCCGGGAGGGGCCATTTCCCGAGCATGTTCAGCGGTACACATCCTACATGCGGAAAGACCAAGGGCTGGCGGCAGCCACGATCGATTCTCGTCTGCAAACTATCGGGAGTTTTCTTTTGTGGTTCCAAGAACAGAAATCCGTCTTCTCGCAGGTCGTCCTGACCGACATCGACCACTACCTCACTAGCAAGGGCCGGGAAATATGGAAGCGGCGCACTGTTGCGACGGTCGGACATACACTTAGGTCGTTTTTCAGATATGCCGAGCATCAAGGCTGGTGTCCCCGCGGCATCGCGGAAGGTATTGAACTCCCCCGGATTTACGGCATGGAGAATATCCCTTTGGGACCGTCCTGGGAACAAGTTCGTGCCCTCATCGCTACCACGGATATCGTCACGCCGCGCAATCTTCGCGATCGCGCGGCTCTGCTCTTGTTCGCAGTTTACGGCCTGCGTTGTAGCGAAGTGGGGCACCTACGGCTGGACGATATTCACTGGGAGTCTGAGACATTGACCGTAAAGCGGGCGAAATCCTACAAGGTCCAGGACTTCCCCCTCACTCGGGAAGTCGGCGATGCGATCATCCGTTACATTCGCGAAGCCCGTCCGAAATGCGAATACCGTGACCTGTTCATCACGCTCAAGGCGCCCTGGAAGCCCATCTCCGCCGCTCAGTTCTATTGCGGTATCCGGGAGCGCATCGAAGCACTGGGCATCAAGCTCGCCCACCGCGGCCCTCATGCCTTGCGGCATGCATGCGCCACCCACTTGATGACCGAGGGGCTTTCCCTGAAGGAAATCGGCGATCAACTGGGGCACAGCTCGTCGGACTCAACCAGGATCTACGCCAAAGTGGACATGGCTGGTCTGCGCGAAGTGGCCGAGTTCGGTCTGGGAGGCCTGTGATGACGATTTCCGAGGCAATTCAACAATACATCGATCACAAGCGCTCGTTGGGTATGAAATTCAAATCACCCGCCGTTTTTCTGTGTTCCTTTGCTCGTGCAGCCGGTGACGTTGAGCCCGACGGGTTCACGGCAGAGCAAATGCGCGCTTTCCTGTTCGCTAGCGAAATAACGGTACAGACTGCAAACCAGTATTGGTCCACATTGCGGGGATTCTACAGGTTTGCCATCGCCAGGCAGATTGTAACCACATCGCCGTTGCCAGTCAGGATGCCACGGCCTTCTCAATGCTTGGTACCCCACGTCTACACGGATGCGGAGTTACACCTTCTCGTTCAAAAGGTTGGTCTCTTGCCTTTGGGTATATTACAGCCGCATACCATGCAGGCCCTTCTGGTCCTGTTGTACGGAGCAGGTTTGCGAATCGGTGAGGCGGTTCGGCTCAAGGTCGCGGATGTTGATCTCGTCAACTCGGTGTTGAACATCCGTTTGAGCAAGTTCTACAAGGATCGTCTGGTGCCGATCGGACGGGATCTCGCTTTTGCTTTGAATAACTACACCGCGACCCGCCGTTGCCTGGGCCATTCGGGAGCGGATGATGCGCCATTCTTAGTGAGCGAGCGAGGCGAGGCGATCAGTATTCAGCTTGCTGAGCAGGTGTTTCGACGGCTGTGCAGAGCCACCCAGATTCGTCGCGCCGAGGGTGGACGTTTTCAGCCTCGGCTCCACGACTTCCGCCATTCGTTCGCCGTAAACCGGCTGATCGCGTGGTACAAGGACGGTGCTGACGTGAATGTAATGCTCCCCAATCTTTCCACTTACTTGGGGCACCTCGGAGTGGCGTACACCCAACGCTATCTGACCATGGTGCCCGAGCTACTTCACCAAGCTAGCGTGCGTTTTGAGGCGTTCGCCCAACCGGAGGCGAGCCATGGTTGATCACAGCAAGCTCGGTCCCTGGATTCGCCGGTTCCTCCTCGAACACATGGTGGCAGATCGTAACCTATCCAAGAATACGCAACGGAGCTATCGAGACACACTGGCACTGCTGTTGCCATTTGTGGCGAAAGATGTGCACAAGCCGGTAGACCAACTTATGGTTGAGCAGCTCACCATCGAGGTCATTCGTTCCTTTCTGCAACATCTGGAAGAGGTACGCATTTGTTGTGTGGCCACGCGCAACCAACGGCTCGCCGCCATCCATGCCCTTGCGTGTTTCATTGGCGAGCACAGCCCGGAACACATCGCGTGGTGCGGGCAAGTCCGGTCTGTTCCATTCAAGAAAACCGCCAAACCGCATATCCACTACCTGGAAAAACCAGAAGTGGATGCCTTGCTCGCAGCGGCAAAGGGCGACACATTGCAAGGTTCCAGAGATTACGCATTGTTGCTCTTCCTCTACAACTCCGGCGCACGCGCCAGCGAAGCCGCTCACCTGACCATCGGCAATCTCGAACTGCGATCAGCATCAGGTAGCGAACAGCACGTCGTGAAGATCTTCGGGAAGGGCAGCAAGACTCGCTATTGTCCTTTGTGGTCTGCTACGGCGCGCGCAATGGGTTCGATCACGACCGGCCGAAAATCGGATGATCCGGTCTTCTTGAATCGACTCAACCAGCCCTTAACCCGCTCCGGTATATACCTGCTGGTGGAGCGATACGGCAAGAGGGCGGCAACCAAGCAGCCGTCTTTGGCCGATAAAAAAGTCAGCCCGCACATACTGCGTCACACCACCGCATGCCACCTTCTGAAAGCTGGTGTGGACATCAATACCATTCGCGCTTGGCTCGGCCATGTTTCCCTCGACACAACCAACATCTACGCCGAGATCGACCTCGACATGAAATCGCGGGCTCTGGCCAAGTGCGAGATCAATGGAAGCAAGTCCAAGCCATGGCGGGAGGATGCCGGCCTGATGGCCTTTTTGAAATCGCTGTGAGATGTGTCAACTTATGTCGTGTCCCACTTCCCATTAGAAAACCAGCAGGCTCCTTGTTTAGAGCTTGCCGGGCAGATTCAGCCGTGGCGAATCGAACGAGCAGAACATAACTGTAGCCGAAACATAACACGTCTTATGTTGTGCAGAACATAAGACGTGTACCGTGGGGTCTTGGTTCTTCTCCTGGCTGTAAAGGGGCGGTAATTGCGCGCGCAATTCTGCCGTAAGCAGTTTCATTGTGCTTCCTCCTCGTTGAATTGGGTTCGTTTCGCGGAGGCGGAACGACTCCGGGAGGAATCGTACGGTTTGATGAGGAAACGGTCAAGCCGGGGAGGTTGGATCGTGGACAGTCTAACCTTAGTCTCTAATCGCGCGTCTAGTTCTCGCGCGGGGTAAACAATAAGGCCAAGAAACTCCCGGACGTCGTGATGACTTTCAGATGTAGTTGGCAACCTCGCTGCGCAGGGGAACCAACACTTCCACCATTCGTTAATGGCGTGAGAGACTAGACGTAACAGCGGCGCTAATGAGTCAAATCAACAACGACCAGCAACCCATTGTCATAAAACCCTCCATGGGCATCACGGACTTGGCCGGTCCGCGCGAAGCGTCCTACAGTGCAACGGAGCTACTACGTCTTGCTGCATCCGAGGCCATCTCGCCCGAGGAATTCGAACGAGAGCTATGGGCCGCGTCAAAGGGGCACGTACGACGCGCGAGACAGTATAGGAGCGGCGACGTACGGATATACCGTACTAGAGTTTGGGACTCGTTAGAACGTCCGAAATCTGTTTCTGACCTTTCATATCCTCCAAAAGATTCGACGCCTTTGAACCGGGCGAACTTGGAAGGGGAGCCCGTGTTCTATGCATCTGCCGGGCTTCCGGCATCCTTCGTAGAATGTCGGCTGGAAAGAGGGCAGCATGTCGCTTGCGCCGAGTGGCGCACTACTATTGATGTGCTGTTACAGGAGGTTGGGCTATCGGGAGAGGAGAGCATCCCGGACATTGAAAAGATCTATGAGAAGATTTTCAGATCTACCGATCCGAAGATGTACAGGTTTTCTGCACGTGTGGCTCGTCATTTGTTGTCCAACGATCGAATTTCAGGATTGCTTTATCCGTCCATTGCGGCTCAGAACGGCAGCCACAACTTGGCATTGAAGACCGGGTTCGTGGACGCCGGATTGCAGTTCGTCAATGCATCTCTGTATTTCATAAAGGACATCACGACCCCGCAGCAGTATCAGACCGAGGAGATAGACTTTGCTCTGCCCACCAACGACGGGAGCCTGGATTGGAAGGGCAGAGGAAGACAGTGGGTCCTTCGGAAGCAAGGGGATCGACTCAAAATGGTTTCAACCGGGTGGTCGTATGACGCTTACGACCTGAGCGGTGCCTTGATTGATCCCGAATAATCGCGATGGTTACTTACGTAAGGTCAGCCCGTTAGGTTTAGGCTTTACTCCGTTTTCAACGTCGGCCAAACAATGCATCGTCAGGTCAGGCAAGGCCCAAAGACGATCAAGGACAAGTTCCGGCTGGAGCAGGTATGTTGCTACGTGTTGGTGGTTGCCGGCGTCGGCGGGGGCTGTGAAGAGGGGAGAGATGCAAAACCAAAAAAGCGCGGAACGTTTTCCAGCGCCGATGACTGCTGGGTGTTGCGCCAATTCCATCAGTTTGCGGGCGCGTGCTTCGGTCGTGGTCTCTATAAGCACGGCGCGAATTGGATGCACGCCGAAGGCGGCCGAATGCTTCTGTTGCTTGATGAAATGACGGTAAGCTCGAAATTTCTTTAGCATGTCAGCCATAGGCATGGAGCCGCGATCAGCTTCGTAGCAAAAATGAGAAAGCTGCTGGTGTATCGTTCGGTCAGGGAAGCGCAAGCTAAATAACGCGTCAGGCTCCACGGGTAGACGGATGGTGTCGTCTTGTTCTTCCCACACGTAATCGTTGCTGCCTTCAATCCGGCGTGATCTCATCTCGGGCACGTTGACTTTGTGGCTCCGCAATTCCGCGCCTTGATGCCAAGACGCAAGTTCAACAGCGCTGGGAAGTTTTCGGCTGGCCATCTCCAACATGTAGTGCAAGCGAGAAATCATCAGGCCGTGTCGCAAAAACCCGAGCTTCATCTCCTGCCCGCGGATTACGGCACCGGCGTAATCGGCCTCGCGGTTCAGCCGGACCTCCTCTTCCATTTGCGGATGGATCTCGGTCAAACGCTGATGGTGCGCAAGTAGTTCCAAGGGCTGACGGTTGTCGAGGTAGTAAACGAACTCGCTGTGGGTGCGAATGCCAGGGAACGCAAACCGGTTAATGAGCTGACGCTCCCATAGCATGCGCAAGCGGCGTCTTGCGAAGTCTTCATTGCCACCAACCAGACGCACGAGTTCCGAGGTAGGGGAGAAGCGGTAACGCAAAATCGCCTCGATGATGTCGAGGTCACGGTCTGTGATGATGCCTCTGCGAGGCTGTGGAGGCGGCACAAATTTTGAAAAACTGGCCATAAGAAAATGAGTTAGTAGGAACGGGCAGAAGCGGGAGTTGAACTCCACCCTGGTCAACGGAGTGTTTTGAAATGGCAGTCAGAGACCGCTAAAAACGCGGCTAAACCGTCACTCCACGGTCACTCCAAGTGGAGGGGCAACCGAGCAAACAGTCAAAACTCCGTGAGTTTGGAGGGCCAAGATCAACGCCGTAGACGGTTAAGTCCTTTATGGACAATCTACCTGCGTTTTCCCAAGCTGGACGTCGCGGGTTCGAACCCCGTCTCCCGCTCCAAAATCAACAACTTACAGACTCCCTAAAAACACACCCTCCATAGCCCTCCATTAAGAATCATGCCGACCTCTTTCGCGCCCGAACAGCCTTCGGGAGAACGGAGTCCTCAAGCTTCTTGGCAGCGGTCGCCCGGTCCTTCATGCTCGACTTGGTGTAAACATCCAGAGCCACTCCGATGCCATGCCCGCGTTGGTCGGCGGAAACCTTAGGGTCCACCTTGGCGTGGTGTCCAAGGCTGGCATGTGTCCGCCGCAAAACCTGAAAGTTCACCCAGCCCAATCCGATCGGTTCCAACTTGGTTCGAATGTGATCCTCTAGTAAAGAGGACCGCCAGAGCGGCTGGCCAGTCTCACCGGCAAACACGTACGTTTTTGGATTGTGATCCACTGCCTTCTCCATCCAATCGCGAAGGAAGGAAGCAGTAGAGGGAGGAACCGCGATTTTACGAACCAAACCGTTCTTTGGAGCCGCGAACTTCCCTCGGTACACACGCTGTCGAATCTCGATCACTGAAGCATCCGCTCGTACGTGCTCCCTCTGAATAGCCAGAAGTTCACCGGGAC
>CATPCN010000204.1 GCA_955652855.1 uncultured Chthoniobacterales bacterium
GGCCATTACCGCGTTCAATAACGAGATACTGATTTACGACGGAACGCGGGCGCTCGCGTACATTTCAAGCGTCGACGCGTGGGCGACGCGCGGCACGATGACCAGCGTGATTCAAACGAATCAGCAGATCGTGCGCAACACGTCGCAGCAACTCTCACCGGACTTCGCCTCGCTGAACGGCGTGAACGTCTTCGCGTGGGAGGACTCGCGCGGCGGCCTCAGGTACAGCGTGTTCGATCGGGTCACGGGCGCGCTTATCCTGGGCGACCAGCCGATCTACCCGGGCGCGCCCTCGACGCTCGTGCGCCCGAAATGCGTCCCGTGCACCGTGCAGGGCTTTATCGCGATCTTCTTCGCGTTCCCAGACGGAAGCATCGGCGCCACCATCGTCAATCCGTCGAACCCGACGCTCAATCTCGGGCTCTTCCCGGTGACCACCGCGGGCACACCGGCCGCGTACGACGTGGCCTATGGCAATGCCGCGGGCGCGCTATATTTCGCCTTCTACCAGTTTACGGGACTCCCTTCGCCGCCGAACTTCACGAACAGGGGCATTGTCGTGAAAATAATCCCTTCGCTGTCGGGCTTTGCCACGTCCGCCTCCACAACGGTAGCGCAAGGGAGCTCAGCGATCCCGCCCTGCATGCCAAGCGTCGCGATAGATCAGGTCAGCGGAAACGTGAGCGTCATCTTCCCCAATGCGGTAACGCCGACGTCCACATTCAACTCAGGATTTCTCACTTCCAATCTTGGTGGAGCGGGCGGCTACTTCGGCGCCGTATTCACGGAGGCAGCGAACATTCAGTCGGTAGCGAGCGTCTTTATAGGCGGAATCGTAACCGCGTTTGCCGAAGTGCTCGGCGCAAACGGGAACCTCGTCAAGACGAACAGTTTTGGCGCCACCATCGCCAATCCGCCGACGGCCACGCCGGTCTACGCGCGCGGCGTTGGCCTCGCGTCCAAGCCATTCGTCAATGCGGGAGCCATCTACTGCAACGTCGCGTTCCAGTCGCAGCAACAGAGTACCTATTTCACGCTCGACGCGAGCGGCAACGTCGTCTCCAAAGTCAACGCGGGGCTGGGCGGCGGCTACGTCCAGTCGAGCGACGGGATATTGCCTGAGTGCCAGAACGTGAGCGCGGGGCAGTACGAATACGCGAATCTCGTGAAGGGTGCCGTCAACACGGAAGCGGGCGTCGTTCTCGCGTTGCTTGGGGTCAACGCAACGAATCTCGATTTCCTGCACTCCAACAACTTCATTTCGAACGCGATGAATGGGAACCTCTACACCGTAGGCGGCGTCCTGCAATCGTACGACGGCGCGCAGTACGTAGAGCACGGCTTCCACATCTACCCGGAGGGTTTCGCGCTCACGCCCTCGGCATCGGGCGGCCTGCTCGGCACGGGTACGTATTTCTACGCCGTCACCTACGAATGGGTCGACAACAATGGCGGCCGACAGGTCTCCACGCCCAGCATCGCTACAGGCGTTGTCTTCGCGAGCGGGACGACCAATAGCGTCTCGCTCACGATTCCCACGCTGCGATTGACGCGTAAGTCGAAGGTGCAAATCGTCATCTACCGCACCACGGCGAACGGGACGATACTCTACCGCATCACATCGGCTGCGCTCCCGACGTATAGCGACCCGACTGTCGACACCATCACCTTCGTCGACGTCCTCGCCGACGCGAGCATCAGCGCGAACGGCGCGATGTACACGCAGCCACTCACGGTGGGGGCGAACCCGACGCTCCCGAATGCGGCGCCACCGGCGTGCTCACTGATGACAACGTACGCCGATCGCGTGTGGATCGCGGGTCTCGATGACCCCTACACGCTTTGGTACACGAAGCAGCCGATTCTAGGCGTTCCGATGGAGTTCTCCGCGGCGCTCAACCTGAAGATCGACCCGGACGGCGGCCCAATTACGGCGCTCGCGCGGATGGACGATAAGCTCGTCATCTTCAAGAAGAACGCAATTTTTTACATCATTGCGCAGGGACCCACCGCGAACGGTGACCAAAACGATATCGGCACTCCGACGCAAATCCCTTCTGGCCAGGTCGGATGTGCCACGCCCAACGCGATCGTGAGCACTCCCGTGGGGCTGCTGTTCCAGAGCCTTAACGGGATCTACCTGCTCGACCGCGGCCTCAACTGCTCCTACAAGGGCGCGCCCGTCGAAGCGTACAACGCGCTCACGATCACTTCGTGCACGCTGGTCCCAAATCAATGGGTGATTTTCACGACCTCGACCAGCCTCGCTCTTGTGTACGACTACTACTACGATCAATGGAGTACGTTCACGAATCACGCGGCGGTCGACTCGGACATCTACCTAGGTAGCAATGACGCGTTCGTGTTCTGCACCCCGTCCGGACAAGTCTTCAAGCAGGCGCTTGGCAGCTATTCTGACAACGGCGCAGCCATCCCGTTTTCGCTCACCACGTCGTGGTTCTCCTTCGCGCAGCTACAGGGATATCAGCGAATCTATCACGCGTTTTTGCTTGGGACGTACAAGGGCGCGCACACGTTGAATGCGTGGTTTGGATTTGACTTCGACGACCAATTCACACAGCTAGCGGCCATCCCCGCGGCGGCCACGGTGGGCGGCTCGACCTTCGGAAGCGCGAGCCCCTTCGGGTCTGATTCACCGTTCGGCGGAACGCCTGGCGCATCGGTCTACCAGTTCCGGTGCGACGTGCTTCGCAAATGCCAGGCGATGCGCATTCAGTTGTCCGACCAGCAGGTTGCCCCAGGCAACGAAGGCTTCTCGCTTTCGGCTATCTCGCTCGTTGTGGGCGTGAAGCGCGGCGGAAACGCGATGCCCGCCATCAAGCAATTCGGAGCGGGGTGATCCATGCCTTGGAAAAGCAACGATAACGGGACGCAATGGGTGAATCGGGACGCATCGGGGAAAATCCTGATGTCCGTGTCCAATCAATTGGACCCCAATACGGGCAATGTCTACTGGGCGGACGATGCGACGCACCAGGCCATGGATCCGAACTTCATGGCGACCGATTACGGCTCGCAGCCGTCGACCACTGGGACCGGAGTGGCGGCTGGCGCCCCTACGGGGGGCGCGGGTAGCGCGCCTGGTGCGGGCGGCGGCGGCGGGTACAGCACCTCGACCATCGGGTACGGAGGCAACAAGGGCCTCACGGGCACTCAGCAGCCGGGTATTTTTGGCACGGGCCAGTTTTTCGCGAACCCCTACGCAATCAACGATGCCGCCATCACGGGCGTGCCCTCGCAGGGCGCTGGGACGAACTACGGGCTCAATAGCGTTTGGGACAACCTCCAGAACGCGGTGAATGGCCTCCAGCCTGGCAACTTCGCCGCGACCGCTCCGCAAGGCACCGCCGCGCAGGGAACGGCCGCCTTCGGCACGGCAGCGCAGGGAGCGGCGGCTACGGGGCACTCGGCGCAGGGAAGCGCGAGCTCCTACAGCGCGGCTCAGGCGCACGCCGCATCCGCTCAGGCCGCCGCGGCCCAAGCCGCGTACATGCGCGCGTCCACGGGCAACGCGAGCTCCTATGGGGCCGCGATGGGCGGCCAGTCCGCTCAGATGGCTGGCTCGAGCGGCGTCGCGGCGCTCGGCAACGTCGCTGGGATGACTCCGGCGCAGATGGCCGCGGCGCAGGGTGGCTACGCGACATCGGGGGCCACGGGGATATCCACGGCGGGCGACGCAGCATGGCAGGCGCAGCAAGCGCAGCTTGCGCGCACGCTGAACACGCAGGCCAACGGCGGGGGTTGGTCGCCTGCAGACGCCCAGCTCGCGCGCGGTCGGGACCAACAGCTCGCGAGTCAGCTTGCGGTGCTCGGGAGCCAGCGCGGCGGCGCAATGAACGCGGGCCTAGCCC
>CATPCN010000205.1 GCA_955652855.1 uncultured Chthoniobacterales bacterium
CGGGGGTAACGACCTTTCGGAGATTACCCCCATCACCCTGAAGGTGAGAAGTTGACTGTATGTTAGCGCCAATCATGCCCGTGTCAACCCAATCGAACTCGTATAAACTCATCAGGCACATCTTTTTTAAGCATATGCATGTCGTAAACTGGATACGTCAGTAGAAGAGATTCTTGTTCATGCTTCCAGGCTTTCAATAAATCAATGAATTCTTGTTTCATGGTTTCATTGTGTCAATTTCAGTAGAGCTTTTCCGAACAAGGTTAACTTATAACCATAAATTTGTTCTTTCCCCTCATAATAACCTGAGCCATACTCGATGAGGCCCCGCTTCAGGGCCAATTTAATCCCTGTTGCATGCTCGCGGCCCCTACCGCCGGCATTAAATATTATCTGCACACCTTCTTTGTTCTTAAGAAAACAGCAAAGATACACAGACCCACCTACTTTTTCTACCCAATCTAAATACAGATCGTCGGCCAGATAAATCATAAGTAGGGAGCGCACCCCGAAGGATGCGCTCATTTACTTACGCTGGCTCGATGGTCACCAACAGTTCTGTCGCGTCTCCCGCGTCAGACTTGTTGAGATACAGAGTGCCGACTTTGGCCGCCTGTCCATCAGGCACAATCTCTTGAAACCGTTGGGTATTCTTGGTTTCTTTTTCGTGCAAGAATTTAATCTTAATCATGGTGTTATCCCCTTTCTAATTTGCGTTTAGCAAAGCTGTGTGTTAAAGTTTTTCAAATGAACCAGAGAGGTGCTAAAGGGGCCGCGCTCCCCCTTGCGTTGTGGCGTGAGATCGAACTAGCCTGTGTAGCAGGTATGCCGTTTCCCGAAGCTGAAAAACGTTTCGGAGTAAAGGCGAACACTATTCGCATCTACGCGCAACGCCACGGCTGGCCGACGCCTAACGCTGTGATACGGCGCACTAAAGAGCTAACTAAGCTGGGCGACCCTGCTGCAAATGCATTAGAGAAAGTCGCGGCAAGCTGGAAGGAAAAGGGCGAAGCTCACAGATCCGAAGTATTCGCTAGAACCAGAAAAGCCATTACCGAATCAGACATCGGCCCGCCCACGAACTGGAAAGATTTTGAGATTGTGGATAAAGTAGCCCGCCGAAGCGCTGGACTGGAGAACAATGAAGTTGTTCAGCAAACGCTGGTCAACATTAACGAGGCGCCTGACTCGGACGTTATCGATCTGCATCCTGGCCCCGAATCGCCAGAGTCGCCCAGTATAGCTTCGTGACGGTTTCGTTCTCTACGAAAGGACGACACTCGCGTTGAAGAGTTTTTCTATCCACGATTGCCAAGTTCGACCACACTCCTTCGAAGCCGTCGTTAACTATCACTATTTTAGGCCGTCCATCTTGGCACACGTAAACATCCCATTCCTTATAGGGCATGACGAAAACACAGCGCCTACACGCAGGCGGCCCCCATTGCGGTTCGCTCATAGATCCCATTCGTCACGAAAGCCAATAAACACTGGAAAACGTGGCTTCTCGCCCGCGCCACTTGGCTGCGATTTATACTTAACCATTTTCCCTATTAGGTTTCTCCGCTCTACCCAAAGCTTGGCTCGGGTCTCCGCATCGT
Organism: uncultured Chthoniobacterales bacterium; assembly: GCA_955652855.1. The sequence continues at coordinate 1,602 of CATPCN010000205.1, forward strand.
AGCCTGTCCCTATACCGAATTCCACTCCTGCGGGCGTTTTGCAAATCAATGTTCCGAGCACGCCGGTACCACACAGGTTTTCTTGGTGGCTACTACGTTCCGTTCGACCAAACGCATCTTTCGTGGCAACGTTGTTATTGTGCATCATTTCCTCGTAGTCAATGATTGTAGCTTCACTGTCCTCGAACCGCTTTATCTTGAGCAGATAGCCTTCATTCATGGTGCTCCGCCCACATTTATAAGGCGAGTTAGGAGAGCGCACCATTACGCCCTCGTATCCATCTTGGATACAGTTGGCTTCATAGGCGAGCAAACCCTTAGCATCATTAATATAACTCGGTAAAATCTTTCGGCAAAACGCGGGCAGCTGTAATACTCTCAACAGCTCAATCCGCTCTTTATAGGGCAGATCGTTCCCGCCGAGCACAAAATCGAACACAGCGTAATAAAAGTCGGGCCGTCCTTCTTCACGGCGCACGTCTCCGGACAAATCGTTGAACGATCTCCCTTCAATCATGATCTCGCCGTCGAGTTGAAGCGATTTACAATACGACATTTCAAGCGTGTTTCTGATATGCTTGTTTGGTATAGGCTTAAACTTACGTGATACGGCTTTTCCGTTTATCATAAGACAGCGTATGCCGTCTAGCTTAGGAGTTGCTAGAACAGGATAAACGAGTTTTGTGATATCCTCGCACTTACCCGCTAGCATGGGTTTTGTTATCATAAGAGTATCATTTTGACAACTGCCAAATTTCCTCAGCGGATGTATCGCCAATCGAAATCCTTCCAGGCATTGGCTCTACTAAATCGTCGATCCACTTTTTCAAGCATTGCGTTACTTCTTCCTCAGGAAGAGCCGCATCTACGGTCGCGTAAATAGTGATTACGTATTGTTTTGCGTTCATAAATCGTTAGGATCGATGTAGCTATTCGCCACGGGCTTGAGCGTAATTTTGCCGAATTTCGGCACTCTCAGAATTCGCTCGAACATTTCAGCGCGAATTTCGAACGGCGTATGCCCTTCAGGCGCTCGCGCTAACATTTGCGTTATGGTAGGAACTGGTTCGTTGTGTTTTTGCATATTTGCTAAAGTATTTTTCCCCCGCCGCGAGAGTCCGCAATTCCATGCGGGGGAGTTAGTGCTCTCTCGCGCTTCGCCTAGTTCTCGGATTTGTCCGATGGCTACCGGCCAGCACAGGCACGGGGGAAATTGGAGCAGCGTAACGGCTTGTAGCCATTCGCCTTCTGTTAGAAAATCTAATGTGAGAATGTGGCTAGCCAAACCATAATTAAGCCTGTCACCGCGGCCAAAAACAGTAGCAGCCAAACAATAAGCTTCTCTGTCGAGTTATTCATTCTGACCATTCGCTATCTAGCGTCGCTAGGTTCTTCCCATCCACGGTGACAACGGTGGACGATTTGACTGTCATGAGTTGTCCGCGCAGTACTACGTATTCCATCGTAGGATGCTTGCTTATCATGGTCGATATTTCCTTGGCGTCTGTTGCCATCTTCAGGAATACCAATTGCTTAGGCAACGGGGCCGGTTGTTCGTAGTTTTCTTCAATCGTTTCCTCAGCCGGCTGCCCTAGCAAACGCGATATTAATTCAACCCGAGGCGGTGGCGCTGGTTGATGCCAAATAAACAGAGCGTAATGGTCTGCTTTTGGCAGCAACGGTTCTTGTATTGGTGCTAGTGTATCTGTGTTCATAATGTTATTGACAAAGTGGTGCCCTGCTTTTATGTAGTTACAGGGCGGGCGATGATCTAACCAGAGTGCTCGGTTCGTGCGAGGGCGAATGCCCTGTAGAGGAACCTGTCCCGCTACATTACCCGTGCGTTGCCGGAGAAATTGGTTCAAACGTAAACTTATGCTTACACATGCGGCACCGCCAAAGAGCCGGTTCTGTGTAAATATATTCGAAAAGCTGAAGCTGGCGCTGCTCGCCGCATTTTGGACACTTACGTTCGTCTGGAAACCCTGCGCATAGCCATTCGCGCCTAGCAACCAAAGCCATCATGCGATCAGGGCTAGTGTAACAGGCTTTCAATGAGTGGTTCATAAACGTATCAGTAGCGATCGTAATACGCTTTGTCTTTGTAGGAGCGACGGAGCTTTTTGCCGCCGCGTTTTGTGGTCATTTGAGCCATAAATTTAAGGCGTCATTTTGTTTTCTTGGTTCCGCAAACTGTGCAACGGTAGCCGTTGCTATACGGGTTGTGAACACGCATTCGTTTGCCATATCTTTGGTCTTGGTAATCGTGATTGCATGCACAAAGCATGATTTTCGCGTCACCATGACCAGTTTGAGCTTTCTTCATCATAAAAATACCGTGGATTTGACTAGGCTGGCTCCACGGCGGCCTTTGCAGGTTATCTGCCACTGGCAGAGAACGCTATTGATACAGTTTAGCATACGCGCGACCTAACTTGGTTAGTCGAAGCGCATATCTGTAGTTTTTATACACAAGTCCGCGCTTCTTTGCCTCTACTCGAACTTTGTTTAGTATGCTTAAGTAGCCTTGTTTGGGGGGCCATGAATAAAGCGCAATCGAAGCAAATTGGTTTGAACCCCATAAATAACCATTTTTCGTTAGGGGAATCTTCCATCGGCCAAGATAATCTTTTTCTTTCCTAATACTATGGCTAATAG
>CATPCN010000206.1 GCA_955652855.1 uncultured Chthoniobacterales bacterium
TCGAACTTTCGTTCGACAAAGATTTCGTGAACTACGTCTGGTTCGACGCGCTCACGAACTACATCAGCTTTATCGGCTACGATCCGAGTCTCTCAACTTTCAACTCTCAACCCTCAACTTTCAGGGATAAATGGCCCGCGCTCCAGATCATCGGCAAAGACATCCTCATTCCAGCGCACGGAATTTATTGGCTCATCATGCTGCACGCGCTCGGTTTTCCGGACGATCAAATGCCACAACTTTTGGTGCACGGCTGGTGGAACATCGCTGGCGCAAAGATTAGCAAGTCGTTAGGCAACATTGTCGATCCAAACGCACTCGCAGAGAAATACGGCGCCGAAGCGCTGCGCTATTATTTGATGACAGAGATTAGCACAGGAAAAGACGCAGATTTTTCGGAAGTTTTGCTGGTTGCGACCTGCGACAACGACCTCGCAAATGTTATCGGTAATTTGCTCAACCGAACCTTGAATATGACATGGCGTTATCGCGAAGGATTAATGACTCAATTAAACGCAGATAATCTACCCGACGGGCCTGGCTCAAGTGAGTTACGCAACTTAGTTAAAACGGAGATGCCGCAGTCTCTCGAAATATATCAGCAGGCCATGACGATTTTCGATCCCGCAAGAGCGATGGGCATGGCGGTTAATATCGGAATCTATGGAAACGGACTTGTCGAAACTACCGCACCGTGGAAGCTCGCGAAGCAGGATGGAGAAAAGAAACGACTCGACGGTATCTTATACCACCTGATCGAATCGTTACGTATCGTCGCGATTTTGATTTCGCCGGTGCTTCCGAAAGCGGCGCACGGAATTTTCGATCAACTGAATTGGAAGATGGAGTTGAGCGGAAAAGAAGAACGATTCTCACTCGCGGATACGGAGTGGGGGAAGTTGCCGGACGGTCACGTCGTTGGAAAACCGACGCCACTCTTCCCGCGGATCGAAACTGGCGAAGAGACGGCGAGAAAATAAAATCTTCGGACGCACGAATCATGCATCATAAGCCGCTTACGATGCATGCATTTTGAGGGGATACGATTGCTTCGGCGGATCGAACCGTTTGTCGAGCTACTGTAGCGACGCTCTATGACCGCCGGTCGAATTAGATTCGGCGCTCGCAGAGCGCCGCTACAGAAATCATTGCGCGCACTCTTCAAACGCGGCAGGAACGCCTTGCAGCGTGGCGAGCGCTTCGCCGGCGAAATGAAGCGAGCCGGTGATGAGGATCGGCGCGGGATATTTACGCGCTTCGTCGAGCGCCGCCGCGATTGACGGCAAGATCGACATGGAAATTTCAGGAGCAACTTCGCGAAATGTTTTCTCGAGAAGTTGCGGCGCGAGCGCGCGCTCGGTGCGAATTTGCGGAAGCAACATTCGCTGCGTGATGGGAGCAAGCGCGCGACAAATGTCGTTCGCGTCTTTGTCGGCGAGCACGGCGAGAATCAACGTTGCGCGTTTATCGCCGAAAATTTCGCGCCACGTTTGCGCTAGAATTTTTGCTCCGCTCGGATTATGCGCGCCGTCGATAATCGTTCGCTCGTCCCAACGCTGAAAACGCGCAGGCCATTCGACTAACTCGAGCCCGCGAGAAATAGCCGCTTCGTTGATGTCGATCTTACCGGCACGCAACGCGGCGATGGCAAGCGCGGCATTTTGTTTTTGGTGCGCACCGGCGAGCGCCACGCGCTCATGAGACTCGGTCACGAATTGCAAGGGCGCCTCGCAAGCCTTAGCGCGTTCGCGAATGATTCGCTCAGCTTCCGGCAATTGCGGTGCTGAAACGACGGGAATCCGCGGCTTAATGATTCCTGCTTTCTCCGCGGCGATTTTCTCGATGCTGTCGCCGAGCCATTGTTGATGATCGAGATCAATCGGCGTAATGACCGAGACGTTTGATTGCACCGCATTGGTTGCGTCGAGACGCCCGCCAAGCCCTGTTTCGAGAATGAGTATGTCGATCTTAGCGTCGGAGAAATAGCGGAGGGCGAGCGCGGTCGCGATTTCAAAAAATGTTGGATGCGGCTCCCAATCGACGACGAGATCGCGGATCGCGATCAGATTTTGCGCAACGCAACTCTCCGAAATCATTTCGCCGTTCACTTTGATGCGCTCACGAAAAGTGATGAGGTGAGGGGAAGTGAAGAGGCCGGTGCGATAACCGGCCGCGCGACAGATCGCATCGATCATCGCGCAGACAGAGCCTTTGCCGTTGGTTCCAGCAACGTGAATGATTTTCTCACCGGAAAGATCGAGATGCAGCGCGGCGATGAGTCGCTGGATGTTTTCGAGCCCGAGCTTAATCCCGAAGCGCTGAATGCTGTAAAGCCAGGCGAGCGCCTCTTTGTATGAAGGAGAAGGTCGCGGCACTGAGGCCCCTCCCACGTTCACTGCGGATTGGAGAAGTAGCCCAGGAATTGGATGATCTGCTCGCGCATTTTTTTGCGATGCACGATGAGATCGATCAGTCCGTGTTCTTCGAGAAATTCGGCGGTCTGAAATCCTTCCGGCAAATCCTGATGCGTCGTTTCTCTAATCACGCGCGGCCCGGCAAAACCGATCATGCTCTTCGGTTCGGCGATGATGACGTCGCCTAACGAGGCAAAGCTGGCCATCACGCCGGCGGTAGTCGGATTGGTCAGCACAGAGATGTAAGGCAAATGGGCGGCGGCATGTCGAGCTAGCGCGCCGCTCGTTTTGGCCATTTGCATAAGGCTGAGCATACCTTCGTACATGCGCGCGCCGCCGGATGCGGAAACGATGATGACTTCGCATTCATTCGTCGTCCCGTATTCGATCGTGCGAGTGATGCGCTCGCCGACGACTGAGCCCATGGTGGCAGCGAGAAAACTGAAATCCATCACCGCGATCGCGACTTTGTAGCCCTCGATCATTCCGTGGCCGCTGAGCACGGCGTCGAACAATCCCGTGCTCTGCTGATATTTTTTTAATCGATCTTTGTAACTGGCCATCCCTTGAAAGTTCAGCGTGTCGACCGAGCGAAGGTCCGCATCGCATTCGACGAAAGTATCTCGATCGAGCAAATCCTCGATCCGCTCTTTCGCGGATTGCGCGAAGTGATAATCGCAACGCGGACAGACGCGCTGATTTTGCGCGAGCTCAATCTCGTGCACGACTTCGGAGCAGCCGGGACATTTTTGCCAAAAACCCTGGGGCATCTCCCGTTTTTTGCGGCTCTGCGCTTTGAGCGCGGGTTTTTTGAAGATGGCCATGTTTTATGCGCGGGCAGCGGTTGCAGCGTGCACCGAGATTGCGCCCGCCGCTTTCAAGGTGCGGGCGCACTCGCTCAACGTCGAACCGGTGGTCAATACATCGTCGATCAGCAACACGCGCAAGTCTCGCACGCCGATCTTTTTTCGTAAACGAAAGGCGTTATGCAAATTTTGCATGCGCTCGGTGCGATCGAACGCGGTCTGCGTGGTGGTGTAGCGGGTGCGCTCCAAGGCCGGCCGCAAGGGTATGTCGATCTTCGCGCTAAAGATTTCGGCAAGCAGTTTTGCTTGATTGAATCCGCGCTCGCGTTCGCGCGCAGAATGAAGCGGGACCGGCACAATGACATCGAAGTGGCGACCGCGCAGACGCGGGTCGTTCATTGTTTGGCAAAGCCATTGCGCGATCGGATGGCGCAGGTGCAGTTGGCGGTTGTATTTGAATTCATGAACAAGACGCCGAACGATTCCGCGGCTGCGATATGCAGCGACGGCTGCATCGAAGTGAAGCACGCGATGCGCGCAATTTGCGCAGGAAAAGCTGCCACTGATTGCGCCGGCGAATGGTTCCGAACATTTCGCGCAGAACGGTGGCTTGATCCGCGGCGCTTTTTCATCGCAGCTCACGCAAAGATATTGGCCGGGCTCGACATCCGCCGCACATGCGACGCAGAGCGGCGGATAAAAAAGCGAAACGAGCCCACGAACCGGCTCAAGTTTTGCGAGTGCTCGCATAGTTCAACCAAATGCGCAGAAGCGCCCAGGTGAGAAGGCCGACAATGAGCGGCGCAATTCCGATGAGCAAGCTTTTGCCCAACCAGGGCAGCGCAAGCATTTCGCGATGCGCGATCTTATTAAACGAACCGCTCGCGATGATCCAGCCGGCGTGAAGCCCGATCGGCAGCCAGAGGGATTGAGTGCGGATGCGCGCGTCGGCCAGAATCCAGCCGAGAAGAAACAACGTCGTGAAACCTGCGGCCAATAACATCGGCTCGCTGAATTGTGAAAACGAATTGGCGATGCAAACAAACCCCGAACTCCAGGTGACATCGGTCATTACGTGTTCGGGCGATTTTAAGAAATGTAAGATCGAGAACAACGCAGACGTTAAAAAGATCGACATAATCCGCGAGCCTCTTCGAAGCAGAACGCCCAAGATTACGCCGCGGAAGAAAAATTCCTCGATCACGGGCACGATGGCAGCCGTGAGAAAGACCGAAGCCAGCGCGAGCCACGGAATCGTTTGGCGGAGGGCATAAACATGAAGGCGCATAAAGAGCGCACCGCAGCCAAGGAGGGGAATGGCCGCGAAGAGAATTCCGGCAACCAGATCCCGCAGCCAACGTCGATTTTGTTCGAGGCCCAATTCGCGCCAGCTGCGAATTCGAAGCCAGCGCAACAGAGGCCAGAGCAAAGCGAGCGAACTGATTAA
>CATPCN010000207.1 GCA_955652855.1 uncultured Chthoniobacterales bacterium
CCCGACATCAGTATCTTGCTCGCACGGAGCGCGAGCGATTCGGGGAAGTCCGCTAATGGACTTAACCCAAAAAGCATTCCTCGTCCCGAAATAGCCGTCACGGCGTCATGCTGACAGCACGTCATGACGCCGTGACGCAGAACTTCACAACACGATGAAGTTTTCATGGGGCACGGATGATCCAGTTTCGTACTTCGCTTGTTCGATGCTGGCGGACGCGTGCTGGTTGCTTCCTTGCGAGGCTGCCCAAATAGTTCCCACAAGACTGAGGCCACTCCAAGAGCCGCTTGGCATCGATCACAGTGTTGCTGTTGATGAGGAGGTCGCGGCGAAGTACTTCAGCAGTCCCTTCCCATTCACCCGTCTCATCCCACGGTGCAAGTGTATCAATCAGCACGAGCAGCGCGGCCGCCGGCGAAAGCTCGTGAAGGGCTGCCGCCAAGTCAGGGTGATGCCATCCCGCTACCACATAGCGCGGGTCCCTCAATTCGTCAGGGGGACCGTATTGGTTCAGGAGATAATAAAGGAAGGCAGGAAGCTCTGCTATTAACGTATCCCAAAGCTTCGCTCGGTCATCGTGCGTGATAGTCGGCATGGGCATGGGAAATCGGCTGGCTCGCAGAAGCAAAATCTTGTCAGCGACGTGGTCCTCGAGTGGAGGTAGGACGAGCAACGCTTCTGGTTCATCGTTCAGAGTGATAGTAAGACGCCAAAAGGGCCGAAGCGTGATTGGGGTGCAATACTTCCTATGGCAAGAATGCGTTTCGTTTGCGACAACAGCCTTAATCGCGGCCCCGAGTTGCAATCGATCGGAGAGCCTGCGACTCATATGCTCGTCCTCCAAAACGAGGTGTTCCGCTTCAAACAACTCGGCGTTGAACGACGTCTTTCCCGCCATAAAGCCGAAAGGTTTGCACTCCCTACCGCCAAGTAGGGGTGTAATCAGCTTTTGGAGCAAGCTCTTTCCGCTTGTGACTGGTCCAGCTATAGCAAGTGACTGCGCTTCTTTAAACTTGCCGACTCGCAACGCCTCGATGGTCCCTTTTAACCACGTTAGAAACGTGTGCAATTGCCTCTGGCCATGCTCAGGTTCGCCCTTACTGAACAAGTTTTCTAAAATAGTGCGCAGAATTGGCCACTCGCCTGGAGATGGTTCGAGGAATCGACAATCTTCTGTCACCAGAAAGCGCGCACCGTTTTCTTCGTAGAAACCACTTGCCCGGCCAGCTAACGGGCCGGCATATCGAACGTCACGATTGTCTTGGAGCGAGAGCAGCACGCTATCTGCAGGTGCAATCAATTCATTTTCAGTCGCGCGGCTACGAAATCCCAAACTACGGAGACGCGGTTTGAACTGGTCGGTAGTGTAAGCCAGCCAACGCTGGCCGCTATTACGCATGAGGTAAACCCGCCGTTCGGAGTCGTAGTAAGCATCGACCGGCAACGTCGAATTTGATCCCCCTGTTGCTGGCAGTTTTTCGGCGACAAGTTTATTAACACTCTTTATACGGCGGCTCATGGAAGCACCTCCTCCCATCGGACGTGCTCCCACTCGTCATAATCGAGCAACAGGTAATCGTTTAAATCTGTGACCGGCTGCGCATCTGCGCGGTATAGTCCTGCGAAATCGTAGCAGTCTACAACGGCCCCAACCTCGATGAGTTGGTCATGCCAACGTTGCGCAGCTCTTACGCCATCTAGGTCAGCGTGCGGATAAATACGCACTCGTTGCACGCTAAGGAGCGGAAGTGAGACTCGATGCAATGAGTTCGATGCCCCAAGCATCGCGACTGGTGTGATGTCATGCCGATCTTCACACCAAATGAGATGGTATGCTGACAGCAAATCGGCGCCACCCTCGACCAATACTACCTTCGGACGGTCGGGTATCTTGAGGGCATTCACCGGCCACGAGGCACGACCGCCGCGTAAAGTCCAAGCCTTGGGTGCACCATCCAGATGTTACCACAGACCGCCGTCTAATCGACGAGCTTGCGCCACAACGCGAGCAGCGTCAGTGATGATCCACGTTCGGTAACCGCGTAAATTGGCAAACCTCAATACGCCGTCGTTTTGCGCGAGCGTAAGCCCCTCACGGCTGAGTGACCTCAGACGTGCGAGCCGGCAAATGTCGTCCCTTGTTCCTGGCTCTAGATAGTCGAGCTTTAAAGGTGTTAGTTGTTCGACTCTACGGCTGCACGGGGTGCGCACGAAATGTCATGAAAGGGACAAAGACATTTTAGTTGGGAACCATCGGGTCGCAGCTCATGGCACGCTGGCAGGGGAAGTTCCTGCAAGCGCTCAGGGAGACTCCGAGCGTAACGCACGCATGCTTGGCAGTGGGCATCAGTAGGTTCACCGCCTACCATCACCGCAAGCAAGACGCTGAGTTTGCGGAACAGTGGCAGGACGCCATCGGACAGAGCGTAGATGAGTTGGAACTCAAGGCGTTTCAAATGGCGCTGGCCGGGGACAGCAATTTAATCACGTTCATGCTCCGCTGTCATAAACCGGAAGTGTATCGCGACGTTCAGAAGCACGAGGTCGGCCTGCTCGGTGGCATCGTACTCTTACCGGCCAAGGCTTCAGGCGATGAATGATTTTCGGTACATTTTTGAAGGAGCGCCACGGTCGAGCCATCATGCTATCTCGCGAGCGATTCGCTGAAATTGTACCGATCTTATAAAAAAGACGTTCACGGATAAGTAATCCGTC
>CATPCN010000208.1 GCA_955652855.1 uncultured Chthoniobacterales bacterium
AAACTGCGCCGTGCCGAGTCCATCCAGACGTTCAATATCTGGGTATACGGAGAAGGCTCGCTGGCCCGTGGGAGCGGGCTGTACGTTGGGGAAAACGGCGTGACCTGCAACCACCACTTCCTGCTGCCCGCAGATGGCACCAAATTCGAGTTCCTGCCAGGAGAATACAAAGTCGAAGTGTACGCGTCGCTGGTGGGTGTGAAGGAGCCTCTCCTGCTTTACGTCACCGGCCTGTCGGTAGCTGAGCAGACGGCAAAACAACTCCAGGATACGGAGTACGGAGTCTACTTCGACTGGGGGCCGGACTCCGGGCACTACCATGCGCATGTTCGCAAGCATCCGCACCCGAAGTCGTTGCCGGAGTTTTTCGAGGCAGTTCTTCGCAATCCCGCTCTTCAATCGAAAGAGGAAGACTTGGAGTAGAACCCTCCATGGTAAAGCCCCCTGTTCGGACCAAATCCATCGGCACCAAAGTGAGTGATGAGGAATACGCGCAACTGGAGAAGTTGGCCCAGGCGCACGGTCAGACGTTAGGCGAGTGGTGCCGTGACGTGATGCTGGAGCATGTGGACGGTCGCAAACCGAGCGTGATCGAAGAGACACTGCTGGCCGAGGTGCTGGCGTTGCGCACGATCCTGCTGAATCTGCACTTCACGGTCGCGAAGGGCGAGGCGATCACGGCGGAGGGGATGCAGGAAATCATCGAGCGGGCCGACGCCGGAAAAACGAATAAGGCAGCACAGCGGCTCGCGGCGGCGTCTAAAGAGAAACCAGGTGGTGCGGGGGTGTAGCCATGAAACAGGAATGGGGCCGCGAGGAGTACGCGGGCGACTGGCCGAGCGACAAGGCCGTGTGGACCATCATGGCATTTTTCGTCGCCCTGCTGAGCGTGGCGGCGATCTGCGCCTACCGCTACGAGCGCGTGCTGACGCCGCTCCAACGGCATTACCTGTTGACCTCCGCAGGAACACCAACAGCCGGAGCGTTGCGGAAGGACGGTTGGTACTCGCTGTTGTCGGTCGTGGACCGGCGCGGGCAGCAACGCCTCGCCATCGATCCCGACGTGGAGCCGATGACCACCGCAGCCGGGGAGAGCACGTTCGCGCTGACCGATGAAGCGGTGAAAACCGGCGCAGTGAAACTCGAATGGCAGCGCGAGAAATACGACAACGCGAAACTGCACGCGCTGTTGGCCCACTGGATTTACAACGATCAATCGCTCACGGACCTGGCGAAGCCCGCGTTATGGGGCGGACTCGGTGTGTTCGTCGTGGGCCTCATCGTGGCGATCCCGAAAGATGCGGCGCGGAGACGCGAGCGGAAACTTGGGCGGCGGCTGAAAGGGCCGGAGCTGGTGACGGTCGCAGAGTTCAATCGCCGGAATCGTTCGGACGGCGTGGGATTCATCCAGCAAGAGCGCAGCGTGTGGGAGAGAGTGCGCGGTCAGGTGCACAGCGTAACTATCCCGCGCGCGATCGAATCGAGCCACATCCTCATCATGGGCGACAGCGGAACGGGAAAGAGCGCGCTGATCCGCAAAATCCTGATCGACATCACGGAGCGGGGAGAAGCGGCCATCGTGTACGATCCGGCGCTCGAATACACGCCGCAGTTTTACTCGCCGGAGCGCGGAGACGCGATCCTGAATCCGCTGGATACACGGATGCCGTACTGGAGTCCGGGCGATGAAGTGGGACACGAATCCGAGGCTCTTACTTTAGCCGCGAGCTTGTTCCCGGACCGGCACAACGAACAGCCGTTCTTCGTGGAAAGCCCGCGAAAAATCTTCGCGCATCTGCTGATGTTCCGTCCGACGCCGGAGGAGCTGGTGTGGTGGATGTCGCACCCGGACGAGATCGACCGCCGCGTGAAAGGAACGGAGTACGCGTCGATGATCGATGCGCAATCGCCGAATCAACGGAACGGCGTGCTTGGTTCGCTGAACATGGCGGGTGGGCCATCCTTAGCCGACATAGAACCTTCCCGGATGATCTACGCTTTGCGGCTACGATTAGCGTGGCCTTCATTTACGACGCGGGTGGCACCCCCTTAAGCCGCTAGAAACTTCCGGGGTGGCCTATCCCTTTGCGATTTGTTTCATGCAAAGGGTGGGGCGCTCTTTCTCTTTCCGTGGTTCGTGCCCCTGTTCTTTTCTCGACCAAGGATCCATCTTCAGAAGACCGCCGCCACGGTAGTAACTGCTCCAGGGCCAATCGCCAGGATGCTTTACCAGTTTTTCTTTCACCGGGTTGGCGTGCATGTAGTGCAGTTTTTCCTGGAGCTCGGCGCGTGAATGTACGTTAAAGTCATATCTGGCGGGTGGAGTCCTTCACTTAACGCCCAAGAGAACTATTCCATTGATTGCAATTATTGACTTGGTACTCTTTTTGTGCTATTATGTGCTGTGATACTCGCTACACGTCCGCTAGCTCGGACCCAAACCCCGGCCCAGCCGCCCTTGCTCCTGCCACGCCCTGAACTCCAAAATCGCCGCCAATTTTCGCGTATCCCAATTTGTTTAAGCAGCTTACGACCCATTCGGCATGATGCGAAAAATGCGGCATGCCCAAGTACTTTCCCAGCAACTACTTACGCCATCCCCCGGCACGGAGATGCCAACTCAAGCCTAGCAATATCAAAGGCTTACGTGTGTTTTACCGGCATCACGGGGGATGGGGGCATTCCTGTGCCATCCACGATTACCGCCAGCCCAGCGTCGGCTCTTCATCGAACACTTGCGCTGACCCTTGCGCTCGAGTGTCCAACTTCCAGCCTGTATACTCCCCCCTGTATACTCCCAAAGAAGTGCAATCCTAAATCAGCCATGATTCCCTTTTTGCATCTTGGACCACTGACGATTCCGACGTTTGGGCTGATGGTGGCTATTGGTCTGCTCGTCGCGGCATACATCCTG
>CATPCN010000209.1 GCA_955652855.1 uncultured Chthoniobacterales bacterium
ACCTCGCGCCGCTCACCGCACGTCACGGTGCGCGCGTGGTGGCGCTCGAGCTCGACGTCACCAACCCCTCGCAGATTCAGGCCGCGGTCGCCGCGGCGCCCGATCTGGAGCTGCTCATCAACAACGCCGGCGTCGCCGGCCACGTCGGCGGTGTCTTCACCGACCCGCAGTGGCTTGCCGCCGGGCGGCAGGAGATGGAAGTGAACTTCTTCGGCACCTTCGCGATGGCGCAGGCCTTCGCGCCGGCGCTGGCTAAGGCGACGTTTTGTCCCGTATCGTCGAGGGCGTATATCTCCAGTTCATCGAGGCACGGTTCGATTCCGTCGTTGGTGGACTTGGCGGTTGCCCGTTCGCGCAAGACGAGCTCGTCGGAAACATTCCGACGGAAGAAGTTGTCCGTGCTCTGCGGCAACGCGGGCAGAATCTGTCATTACAGGAGGCAGTTGCGTCAGTTATGGCGATGAATCGTGCGATCAGCGACGAATTTTCAGCTGTTGAAGCCGCTGATCATTAGACCTGCACGACGCCGGTGTGAAATCGCGCTTTCGGCATCGGTCGCGAAACATATTCGAGCAGCCGCATGAGTTTTTGGCGCGTTTCTTCCGGTTGAATAATCGCGTCTACCCATCCGCGCGCTGCTCCGTAGCGAATGTCGGTTTGTTCTTCGTAAGTTTTTTTCACGGTTGCGCGAAGTTCCTCGAGTTCTTCGGGCGACGATTTTTTGTCGCGATCACGCGCGCGCGCGAGCACGCTGAAGACGGTGTCGGAAGCTTGCGCTGCGCCCATCACGGCATAACGCGCATTCGGCCAGGCGAGAATGAACCGCGGATCGTAAGCTTTGCCGCAGAGCGCATAATTTCCAGCGCCGAATGATCCGCCAATCACGACGGTGATTTTCGGCACGACGGAATTGCTCACCGCGTTCACGAGCTTCGCGCCACTGCGAATGATGCCGCTTTGCTCGGCGTCGCGGCCAACCATGAACCCGGTGACATCCTGGAAAAAAATAATCGGCAGCTCGGTTTGGTTGCAATCCATGACGAAACGCGCGGCTTTGTCTGCACTATCGGCGTAGATGACGCCGCCCATTTGAATGCCCTCGGTTTTGGTGCGCACTTGCAACCGCTGGTTCGCAACAATGCCGACGCTGCGACCGGCGATGCGCGCGTAGGCAGTCACGAGTGTCTTGCCGTAATCGGCTTTGTATTCGTCGAGCGAATCGGAATCGATGATCGAAGCGAGCAAATCGCGCGCGTCGTAATTATTCTGACCATCGAGACCGATCAAATCGTAAATCGCGTTCGGAGTTTTTGCGGGGCGCGGCGTTTTTATTGTCGATCTTGTCTTTCCCGCTTGTTCCGATTCCGGTAAATGCGCGACGAGCGAACGCAACCGCTTCAAACATGACGCGTCATCCTTTTCGTAAAAATCGACCGTGCCGCTGATTTCGGCGTGCATTTTCGCGCCGCCGAGTTCCTCTTGATCGACGATTTGGCCAATGGCGGCTTTGACCAACGACGGTCCGGCGAGATAAAGACCGCTGCCTTCGGTCATAAGAATCTTGTCGCAAAGCACGGGCAGATACGCGCCGCCAGCGACGCAGTTGCCCATGATGGCGGCGAATTGCGGAAGGCCGGCCGCGGAAATGACGGCGTTGTTTCGAAAGATGCGACCGAAATCATCTTCATCGGGAAAAATTTCGTCCTGCATCGGAAGAAAGACGCCGGCTGAATCGACAAGATAAATAATGGGCAGCGCACATTCGAAAGCGATGCGTTGCGCGCGGATCACCTTTTTCGCGGTCTGCGGAAAGAACGCGCCGGCCTTCACGCTCGCGTCGTTCGCGATGATCATGCAGGGAACGCTGCAGACATTGCCGATTCCAGCGATTGCTCCGGCGGCGGCAATGTTCCCCCACTGCTCGTACATTTTGTAAGCGGCCCAAAGTCCGACCTCGAAAAATTCCGCGTCGGAATCGAGAAGCTTGGCGATCCGTTCGCGCGCTGGCAATCGTCCAAGTTTTCGCTGGCGGTCGAGGCCGGCCTTGCCGCCGCCTTCGCGCAGTTTTTCTTCTTCCTTGGCCATCGCGACACACCAATCGCGCAATGTTTCCGAAGAAGATGTCGATGTACGGGACATGATCGCGAAGGACGCTTAAGCCGCAGAAGCGATTGAATCAAGCGCAGCTACCGGCCCCGAGATTATGAGACGCGGTTGCGCGTCTAATAAATATCGGTTTCGGAACGGTAACCGGAATCACCACGAATCGAGCGCAAACGATTTCGGCTGCCGCGCTCCGATTCCGGGCGATTGATTCGTTCCAAGGCGACTCGCACGAGTAACGGTACCGCTGCGAGTGCACCGACGGAAACCAAGGCTATCGCAGCTGCCTGTCGCGCAGGCCGATTAATCTTATCGGCCATCAACATTCCCAAGCCGAGGCCGAAAGCCGCGCGCGTAAGCATCAGCAATCCGTCGAGTGGCAGTTGCTCAGCAGTTTTTGGAATGGATATCGGAAGCGACATCGCCTACCCTTTATACGACCGGTTTCCGAAAAAGAAACGGGAAAATCTGCCGACCCGCGATCGGGTCTGCTTGCGGTTTCACGATGTCTGATCCGATCTACGCGCTCATTCTTGCCGGCGGCAGCGGCGAGCGTTTTTGGCCGTTGAGCCGGCGCGCGCGCCCAAAACAATTACTGCGGCTGGTTTCAAAAAAGACGCTGCTCGAAGAAACGGTCGAGCGCCTCGAAGGCCTAGTCGCGAAGGAGCGGATTCTCATTCTAACGAATGTCGAACAAGAGTCAGCCGTTCGGGAATTGATGAAGGGGTGGCCGAAAGAAAATATTCTGGCCGAACCGGACAAGCGCGACACAGCGGCGGCGGTCGCGCTCGGCACGGGATGGGTCGCGGTGCGCGATCACGCGGCGACGATGATTGTGTTGCCAGCCGATCACGTAATCAAGGACACAGCAGCTTTTCAGAAAACGCTCGGGACGGCCGCGGCCGCGGCGCAGGAATCAGGGGCGCTGGTCACCATCGGAATCAAACCGACCTGGGCATGTCCGGGATTTGGTTACATCGAGCAAGGTGAAGCGGTTCGCTTGCACGCAGCGAGTGGAACAGATTCGATTCATCAGGTCGTTCGTTTCCGCGAAAAGCCGAACCTGGATCTGGCCGAATCGTTTCTGCGCAAAGGCAATTTCCGCTGGAACGCCGGCATGTTTGTGTGGTCCGTTCCCACCGTGCTGAGCGAGTTTAATCGACATGCGCCAGAGTTGGCGGATTTCATTTCACAACTGCGCGCGCCGAATAATTTCGAAAAAACGCTGCGCGATCGTTTCGCGAAGCTGCCCCGGATTTCTTTCGACTACGCGATCATGGAAAAAGCCGACCGCGTGCTCGTGGTCGAGGCGGATTTCGATTGGGACGACGTCGGAAGCTGGCGCGCAGTGGCGAGCTACTTCAAGAACGACGAGGCGGGCAATGCAGCGAATCGCGACATTGTGGCCGTCGATTCGTCGAACAACATTGTCTTCGATCAAGAGGAAACGAACATCGCGTTGCTCGGCGTCCACAATCTCATCGTGGTAAAGACACGCGACGCGATTTTGATTTGTCACCGGCATCAGGCGGAAAAGATCAAGAACCTTGTCGCAAAGCTTCCGCCGGAATTGCAATGAGCATTGCGCAATTTCGTTCGCGTCTGCTTGGCATTGATTTTGGGCGCGCCCGAATCGGTATCGCGATTTCGGATGAGCTGCAATTTCTGGCGCATCCTCTCGAAACTATTCCCGCGGCCAGCCTGGAGAAGGCAGCGGCGCGGATTTCCTCGATTGTGCGCGAAAAAAATGTCGACCTTGTCGTGGTCGGCCTCCCGCGACACATGAACGGTAGCCTGGGTGAAGCAGCCGCGGAAGCGAACGGCTTCGCCGAAAAACTCCGGTCGTTGCTCCCGTGCAAAGTGATTACATGGGATGAGCGATTAAGCACGCTCGCGGCGCATCGCGCTCTGCAATCGGCCGGAAAAAAAAGTAAGCAGACGAAGAACTATGTCGATCAAGTCGCGGCGCAAATGATCCTGCAGGGTTATCTCGATTCGTTGCAAGGTGGAACTCCGCCACCAGAATAGATGCCGGCGCGGCTGAAATTTATTGTCGCTTACGATGGTGGGCCGTTCGCCGGATGGCAGAGCCAATCGCGCGGTGACACCATTCAAGACCGGCTCGAGCAGGCATTCCGACGAGTGGGCGGCACACGCGTGCGGGTGCATGGCGCTGGCCGCACTGATGCCGGCGTGCACGCTCTCGCGCAATGCGCGCACGTGGATTTGCCGAATCGCGATCTGCCCAAGGAAACGTGGGGGCCGGCGTTAAACGCCTTTCTTCCTTCCACGATCCGCGTGCTCCGTTGCAACTATGTCGATCCAAAATTTCACGCGCGATTCTCGGCCAAAGGTAAGGTTTATCGTTATCGAATTTGGAACGCAGCAATCCCTTCGCCTTTTGAAACAGGGCGCGCATGGCATGTGGTGAGGCCGTTGGATTTCGAAGCAATGTCGACAGCGGCGCAGCAGTTTGTTGGGAAACACGACTTTGCGCAGTTCGCCGCAAATCGCGGAAGGCCAGAGCAAAACACGGTGCGAACGATTCATTCAGCGCGCGCCCGCCGCAACGGAACTCTAATCACTCTCGAGTTGGATGGAGATGGATTTCTCTACAAGATGGCGCGCCTGATCACGGGCACGATTCTTCGGTGTGGTCTCGGGAAAAGCTCCGCGCGTAATATTGTCGATCTTCTTAAGGTAGGTCACGCCGACCCTCGATTGGTGGCGCCGGCCGAGGGTCTTTTCCTCGTCCGCGTTCGTTATTAAGCGGCCTGGCGGCTCGGATTGGCAGGAGACCTGCTTGTGGAAATTATAATGCGAAACGGTGCCTCGCCGACTTTGACTTTTAACCCTCGCCGCGGCGTTGTTTCGCTCTTCCGGCGCCCGGCGGAATGGCTTTTTAGTCAGAAGCATTTTCATGTGAAGCTTCTCTTCGGCACGGCCGTGGGGGTGATCGTGATTGTATTTCTGGCGGGCGTCTTCCTGTTCGTCACTTTACGCAATCATCACCAAGCGGCCATGCGTGCACACACTATTGAGGTCATGCGTGTCAGTAGCGTTATCGAAAACGATCTTGCCGCGTTGGAGGGGGGGCACCGCGGTTTTTTACTAACGGGTGACCGGTCCTATGTGAAGACGTTCAAAGAGC
>CATPCN010000210.1 GCA_955652855.1 uncultured Chthoniobacterales bacterium
CGATAGCTGCCGCGCTTGCCAGCACGACAAGGCTTTGCGGCAAAAAAGCTGCGCCGCCAAACTGGATCGGATCGGCGCCGAACAGCGGAGGCAAACTATGGAAGCGCCTGTCGAAAACGATCTGGGCCACTCCGCGCAGAAAGATCGAGGCACCAATCGTGATCATTATCAACGCCACCGGACTTGCTCCACGCGCAGGTTCGATCGCAAAACGGTGTAGAGCCAATCCTATGGCGGTCGTCACGATGATGGCGATGAGCGCAGCCAGCAGCAACGGAACGCCGGCAAACGTCAAGAAAACGGTCGTCATCCCGCCCAGCATGACGAACTCGCCCTGGGCGAAATTGATGATATCTGACGCTTTATAAATCAGCGTGAAACCAAGGGCGACCAGGGCGTAGATGGCGCCCACGGTCAAGCCCGAGGAAATGAATTGCAGCAACTCGGCCATCGCGTCAAAGGCCTCGTATGGCTTGGGTTCAATAGCAGCAAGGCGGAACGGGCAAGCTCTGGCGAGCCTGCCCGATTTTCATGTCACGTGCCGGGGACGAGCATCCAGTCGCCGTCTTTGATCTCCAGGGTACGGAACGCCGAAAGGTCGAGGCCCATATGATCGGTCGCTGACATGTTCACAATTCCGCCGGTTCCAACATAGCCTTTGGTCCGCTCGATCTCGTCGCGGACCTTGGATGGGTCGGCGCTCTTCGCACGCTGCATCGCCTCAACCAGAATCATGAGGCCATCATAGGCGTGACCGCCGAAGGTCGAGACCGGCTGTCCGGTCTTCGTTTGGTAGGTGCGCGAATAATTCACGACGACGGACTTCTGCGGATCGTTACTCGGGAGCTTGTCCGCGATGAGAAGCGCCGCCGCCGGCAGCCGCACGCCATCAGCTGCGGGACCAGCGAGCTCGATAAACTGCTTGGAAGCCACGCCGTGACTCTCGTAAAGCGGGAGCTTGATTCCGAGTTGATAATAATTGCGCGTCACGATCGCCGGTCCTTGACCAAACCCCGGATTGACCACAGCCTGCACGCCCGCCTTATTGCGAATATTCGTAAGCTGCGGCGTCATGTCGCTGTCGCGCGGTCCATAATTCTCCTCGAGAGCGATGTTGATCCCCGCCTTGGGCGCAACCGCAACGCACTGGTCGTGCATCGACTTTCCGAATGCATCCGTGCCCGAGATCAACGCAATCGTCGTTAGATTGCGGCTCTTGAGGTCGGCAAAGATTTTTTCGCAGGCCATCCTGTCGGTATGCGGCGTCTTAAAAATCCATTTATGAACGGGCTCGACAATCTGAATCGCGCCGGCCAGCGAAATGAACGGAATTTTGGCTTCTTCGAATACCTGGATCATAGCGAGCGTCGTGCCGGTGGTACTGCCACCGACCATAGCGACGATTTTGTCTTCTTCGACCAGACGGGTGGCGAAGGTACGCGCGCTATCGGCACTGCCGGCGTCATCGTAGACGACCAGTTGCAGCTTTTGGCCGTTCACTCCGCCTTTCGCATTGATCTCATCAACATAGATTTCGAGTGTTCTCTTTTCCGGATCACCGAGCGCCGGCGCGCTCACCGATAGCACGGCGCCTATTTTGATTTGGGCGGATGCCCCTTGGCCTGCGGCGAGCAGGACAAGGAAGCCAATAGCAGCGGTCACGGTAAAGCGTTGCATGCCCCTCATGGGACCCCCCGTTGTGACAGTTGTTTTTAACTGGGGGATGCATATCAGAACGGTAAGAATGGAGACTTGACCGAAGACAAGGCGGTGGTTGGGGTCGTGCCTTGACACACCGCAAGGACCGGGGGGAGCAGCACCGAGGGTTAAAAGCCGTCTGCGCTGGGCGAAAAACGCGTGGAAAGTCTCTCGAAGTTGATTGAAGAAGCCGGCGCGCTCGGTCTGGCCGGTGCCCGCGAGCAAGGAGTCCAGCTTCGCTTCAACCTCAACCCGGAACACGACCTGGTGCTGGTGGATCGGGTCCAGATCCAGCAGGTTCTGGTAAATCTGTTTCGCAATGCGCTGGAGGCGATGGCTCACTCACCGAAACGCGAGCTCATCGCCTCAAATGCTTTGGTGGCGGACGATACGATCGAAGTTGCGGTTTCCGATACCGGGCATGGATTTCATGACGACGTGAAACCAAATCTGTTTCAAACTTTCTTCACGACGAAAGAGACCGGCACGGGAGTGGGACTATCGATCAGCCGCTCGATCATCGAGGCACACGGCGGCCAGATGTGGGCCGAATCCAATGGTTCGGGCGGCGCGACTTTTCGCTTCACGTTGCCCGCCGCATCAAGCGAGAGTTTGACACATGTCACATAGGGGAAAGGTCTATGTCATCGACGATGATGATGCGATGCGAGATTCTCTCGATTTCATGCTCGGTACCGCTGACTTTCACGTCACGCTCTTCGAGTCCGCTCATAATTTTCTCGACACGCTTTCCAGCATCGAATTTGGATGCGTCGTCTCCGACGTACGCATGCCAGGCATCGACGGTATCGAGCTTTTGAAACGCCTGAAGGCAAGCCCTAGTCTGCTCCCGGTCGTGATCATGACCGGACACGGTGATGTCCCGCTCGCCGTGGAGGCCATGAAGTTGGGCGCAGTGGATTTCCTCGAAAAGCCCTTTGAGGATGATCGGTTGATCGGAATGATCGAGGCGGCGTTGAGGCAGGCAGAACCCGGCGCGAAGAGCGAGGCGATTACGCTCGAGATTGCATCGCGAATTGCAACTCTTAGTCCTCGGGAGCGCCAAGTCATGGATGGCCTTATCGCGGGACTCTCAAACAAATTGATTGCCCGGGAGTACGACATCAGCCCGCGCACCATCGAAGTTTACCGGGCAAATGTGATGACCAAGATGCAAGCCGCCAGTCTGTCGGAACTTGTGCGCCTTGCGATGCGCGCCGGCGCGCTTAAGGATTGAGCCAGATCAAGCACTGGTTCTCAAGATGGGGGCATATGGAGGATGCATCATTGCCTCCAACGTTCGCAGGACTTCGTGATTTCCTCGTCAGCCGCAAGACCTACCGTATATGTGGTCGATGACGACTTTGGCGTCCTCGGCTCGCTGCGATTTCTTCTTGAGACTGACGGATTCGAGGTTGAAGCCTTCAGGAGCGGATCAGCGTTGCTGAACGTGGCGGCTTCAAAGGGAGCTGACTGCTTCGTGATCGACTACAAGATGCCAAATATGAGCGGCATCGAGCTCGCGGAGCGTTTGCGGAACCGTGGCATCGATACGCCAATTATTCTCATTACCGGCTACCCCGACGAAGATATTTTGGCGAAGGCCACGGCCGCAGGGATACATCATGTCCTGCTGAAACCTCATATTGAGGAGAGCCTGGTGACCCGTATTCGGGGTGACATTGGGGAAGGTCAGCCCGTTGGTCGTTGAGCGCCCCGCGGCGACCTCCGGTAAAGTACTTAGGTAGATCACCCTAAGATATCGAACGAAATTTCCAGATTCGATTACTTCGCGTAGCAATTGGCCATCCGCCGCAGAGGAGATGGCCCGTGCTCACCCAATCGCTCAATACTTCCATTACCAGCAATAAGGTTGCTCCAGTTCCTTACGCCGCTCCCGACCATTTCTGTGCCCTCACCGGGCACGCAGGGCTCGTGGCGACCGAGTTTTCTACAGGAAGGATGAGGAGATCTACGGCGAGGATGAGCCGGCAGAATATGTCTACCAGGTAATTCGTGGGGCGGTTCGGACCTACAAGCTGCTCTCTGATGGACGTCGCCAGATCGGCGCGTTTCATCTGCCGGGCGATGTTTTCGGACTTGAATCGGGAATGACCCACCGCCTGGCGGCGGAAGCCGTTATCGATACCACCGTGCGCCTGGTGAAACGTCGCAGTCTTGAGCAGGCGGCGGGGATCGATGTTCAGGTCGCGCGAAAGCTCTGCACCATGACGGCTGGCGATCTCAGGCATGCGGAAGATCACATGTTGCTTCTCGGACGAAAGAACGCCATGGAACGCGTCGCGAATTTCCTGCTTGAGATGGATCGCCGCCTTGCGATCGCGGGCATGATGGCGCTTCCGATGTGCCGCCGCGATATCGGCGACTATCTCGGGCTTACGTTGGAAACCGTTTCGAGGGCGCTCTCGCAGCTGCA
>CATPCN010000211.1 GCA_955652855.1 uncultured Chthoniobacterales bacterium
GAACAAGACAGCAGCATCCTCGTCGGCGCCGGTCTGGAATTTGTCGGCCGCGATTATGCGCTGAAGCCTGAGGAGGAAATTTCGATCATGCCGCCAGCGCAGGGCGGATGAACAATTTAATCGCGAAAATTCGTGAAGTTCGTGGCGACGCCGAAATCCTGGCCGCGCACAAATTGAATCACGGTTTGCAGCTCGTCCCTCTTTTTTCCGGTGACGCGAATTTGTCGATCTTGCAGCTGGCTTTGCACCTTGAAATCTTCGCCTTTGATCGCGTGAATGATTTCCTTCGCCTTATCGCCTTCCAGGCCTTGTCGAATTTTTAATTCCTGCCGCGCATGACCAAGCGGCGAGATCGCAGGCTCGACTTGCTCGATGTTGCGAAGATCGACATTCCGCTTCGCCAGTTTCCCGATCACGATCTCGCGCAGACTTCGCAAACGCGACGCGTCTTCGGCCGTGAGTGTAATTTTATCCTTCTCCGCCAGAATTTCGACAACCGCGTTCTTAAAATCGAAACGCGTGGTCAGCTCTTTGCGCGCCTGATTGATCGCGTTATCAATTTCCTGTTTGTCCACTTCCGAAACAATGTCGAATGATGGCATAAGACATTTTAGGTTTTGGATTTCGGATTGGAAACAACGATTTTAAAACTGCGACGTGATGAAGTTTTTGGATCGACATAAAATTTTCGCGATCAAGATCGCGTTTGTTCTTTTGGCGACGGTGCCGCTGTCCGCCTGTCATCACGCGCTCCCGAAAGAAGAGAAAGCGATGCGCGCAGAATTGCGCCAGGCATTGCGAGCACATGAATATGAAAAGGCTGCCGGTTTGGCGCGGCGCGTCGTGCAAAGCGCGCCTCATGACAACGGAGCGTGGGAACGATTGATCCGAGCACAACTGGGCCTTCGCGATTTCGCCGGAGCGAAACAAACTTTGGATGGATGGCGTCGCGCTATTCGCGATCCATCGGGCAAGATCGACGAGTACGCGGGAAATCTCGCGCTCGCCGAAAACGATTCGGCGCGCGCGATGGAATTTTGGTCGAAAGCGATCACAGCCAAACCGAAGGACGCGCGCGTTTTCGGAAAAATGGCGCAGCTCGAAAGTGAACAAGGTCATTGGAGCGCAGCGGAGCAAGCTTGGACGGCTGCGCTACAGGTGAGAGAAAGCGCAACTGCCCGAATCAATCGCGCAATGTGCCGGCATCGTCTGCATCACTGGGAGGATGCGCTGGACGATTTGCATCGGGCCTACGACCTCGCGCCGAGCGATCCAAAAGTGCAACGCGTAGGAAAACTTTTTGAGCGACTCGCCAACATTATCGACGCGGTTCGCGATCTCGATGGTCGTGTGGCAGTCGCGCCAAAAGATGCCGGCCTGCTTTGCGATCGAGCGTTGCTCTTTTTGCGAGCACAAGATGCGGAACTTGCGCTGGAGGACAGTGAGGCCGCGGCAAAGCTTGCTCCATGGGCAGTCCGGCCGAAATTATTTGAAGTGATCGCTTTGATTCAGCTTGGCCGATTCAGTGAAGCGGAAAAGCTCGGCGCGCGCCGGTTACTTCATGTCGATGTTTTGACGCCGGAATTCCTGCAATCAATCGGCCGGATCGATGCCGATATTTCTGTCGAGCGAGCGAACGCCGAACTTTATGTAGAGCGCGCATGGCAGCTCAACGAGATCGGACAGCCGGCGCTTGCTCTGCAGGACGCCGAATCCGCTGCGCAACTGAACGCGAAATCCGCCGGCGCTTGCGCGGAAAAAAGTTACGCGTTCAAAAAGCTCGGCCGCGCGGCGGAAGCATTCAATCAAATCAAACGCGCGACCGAACTCGATGCGCAGTTTGCGACCGCGTGGCAATATCGCGGCGAGCTCGAGATGGAGCAGTCGGATTACAATGCCGCGATCGAATCTTTCTCGCGCGCGCTCGCACTGAACAAAAGCGCAGTCATCTTGCAGAAGCGCGAACAATGTTACCGCGAGGTTGGTCTGCTCGCAAAGGCAGAGCAGGACCATCGCGCTGTGCAGGAGTTAATCGCGAAAGCGCTGCAGTGAAGCGAGGTTTGCTCAATCGAAACGCAACGCGATCACAACATCCCTACAGCGAAATAAAGATCGCCAATCATATCAGAACGCCTCGATCTTGATGTTGCCGTTGGTCGTATGAACTTTGATGTCTGAGCGAACGCCCGTGCCGACTGTTGTCTGGACGCGACGGAGCGGCGGCGAATGCGGTTTATCGTTTTCGCTGAAAGCGCTCGCGATGTTTCCGTGCACCGTTTCGGCGGCGAGAGTGAAGGATGAATCATCCGGTAGGATCCCAAAAATATTTCCGTTTACTACTTCGGCGAGGACGGAAGATTTTGCCTCTTCCCACCAGTCGAAAAAGACGTCGAGATTCCCCGTCATAACTGCGAGGTGCAGATTGCAGAAACAGTTGTGGCCGACGAGCCGCCCGGTCCCGAGTTTTGCATTCACACCTGGGCCGCGCATTCCTTCGACCAGCACCTCGCCATTTGCTAACTCGACCGATGTGATCCGGCATGTCTGCGGAACAACGATGTTGTAATCGACCGTGCCAGAGCGATCGGAAATGCTCCATCGCTTTGGTGGCGGCGGATAAATTGTGTCGATCTTCGCAGAGCCGGGCTGCACAGAAATTTCGGCGACAATCTCTTTCAATCGCTGCGCGGAGTACGCTTTCTTGATCGTCTGCACGATCATCTCCGGCTCGTCCGAGCCATAAATTTGGATCGAGCCATCCAGATTTTTGATGCTGAATGTCGCATCCGGATTCAGAGCATAAGTTTTTTCCGTCACCTCTTCGAGCGCTTGTCCCGACGATCCTCTGCATCCGCAAAGCAGCGCGCACAGCGGCAGAATCAAAAAGCGCAGCTTCGCGTTCACAGTGATGATCGACGGATGGGACCCGATTTAATTCAGACCTCGCCGACAAAGCGGCATCTGTTTAGAAATGAGCGACCGCGCACAAAAAACGAAATAAAACGCTGGCCGGTGCGGCCAGTGGCAATGCCACTGTCGCAGCGATTAGCGCAAAAAATATCGCTTCGCTCACAAAATCGTAGCGCGCCTCATCGCGGAAATACTTTCCGCTGATGTTACGAAACGATGGACCCGGCAAACTCGCGCAATGTCCATTCGGATCGACATGTAACGGGAGCTGATAATTGCAATCAACAATCGGAAAGCGGCGCGCCGGCCAATCGCTGTGGTCGCGGCTAAGATTTAGAGCAGAGAATGGTTTCATATTTTGTGAATTTGTCTCTTTTGAGATGCACTCCCGGCCGCTTTTGGATTCAAATTTTTCCTCTGCGCTCAGACCCACAGCGTGCGATCGAAAGTGCGATACTGAATCGCTTCGCTGACGTGCTCGGGCGTGATGTCGATCTTGTCGTCCAGGTCGGCGATGGTGCGCGCGACTTTCAAAATCCGATCGTAAGCGCGGGCGCTTAAGTTCAGCTCGGTCATGGCGACGCGAACCAATTCGTTCGAATCGGCATCGAGCTTGCAATGTTGTTTGAGCTGACGCGTTCCCATTCGTGCGTTGCAATTCATCTTCGCGTCTTTCTTAAACCGGTCCTGCTGGCGTTGGCGCGCTGCCATCACGCGCGTCCGGATCGCTTCCGAATTTTCTTCTGCGCGTTCGCTCGAGATGTCGCGGTAATCAACGGAAGGCACTTCGATGTGCAAATCAATGCGGTCGAGCAACGGTCCGGATATTCGCTGGCGGTAGCGCTGCACCTGGATCGGACCGCAGCGGCATTCGCGTTTCAAATCGCCGAAATATCCGCACGGACAGGGGTTCATTGCGGCGACGAGCATGAATTCTGAGGGAAAGGTCACGCTGCCGGCCGCGCGCGAGACGGTGACTTTTCCGTCCTCAAGCGGTTGGCGCATTACTTCCAATGTCGATCTTCTGAACTCGGGAAGTTCATCGAGAAACAAAACGCCGTTGTGCGCGAGACTCACTTCGCCTGGCGCTGGAATGGCCGAGCCGCCGAGCAAGCCCACATCGGAAATGGTGTGATGCGGTGATCGAAATGGACGCGTCGCAACGAATGATTGCTCGCTGCTCAACAACCCGGCGATGCTGTGGATCTTCGTCGTTTCAATCGCTTCCTCGAGCGACATCGGTGGAATGATCGTGGCGATGCGTTTTGATAACATCGATTTGCCGCAGCCGGGCGGACCGATCATCAGGATGTTATGACCACCGGCGACCGCGACTTCGATTGCGCGTTTCACGTGGCCCTGGCCTTTCACGTCAGAAAAATCGACATCGTAATTTTGATGCGTGGCGAAGAACGAAGTCAGATCTGCGCGCGTCGGTTGCAGTGGAGTTTCGCCGCGCAGAAAC
>CATPCN010000212.1 GCA_955652855.1 uncultured Chthoniobacterales bacterium
ATAAACGGCATTGCCTTTCCGCTCGGCGAGAGTCAACGAAAACGCTCCCGGGCCGGAGCGCGCCTGCTTAGCGTTTCAGCTCAATCTCGAGGACGTGCACTTCTGTCTTGCCGGTATTCTCCACTGCATGCGACTCTGCGTTGTGCCACACCCATTGACCCGCCTTGGTTTTTACCTCGGTCGTTTTGCCGTCTTTAGAAGTAATCTTGACCGTGGAGCCGCTAAGAACGTAGGAGAGGCGATTCGGATGCGAATGCATCGGTGATTTCTCGCCCGGCTTCAGGCGGAGATCGAGCACACGAACTTTATCATTGTTCAGGACTACTTTGTATTTATCCGGTGATTGTTTTACCGGGTCCTGCGCCGTCGCCTGTTGGAGCAAACAGAAGGTCGCAACGATAACAGTGCAGATTTGAAATAAAATTCTCATGACCAAGAGCTTGATTGGCTGATGTCGATGTCGCAAGCGTGTTCCGCGGACGGATCGATTCGGACCTTGCCGCCCCGCTGCACGGAGGCACTGAATCACGACTGCTCGATTACCGGGAAGCAGGGCGCTGCATGCGCCACTCCGCTCGGACATTCTTTTTTTACACCAAAGACGCCCCCCTCCTGCGGGTATGCGGCCCGGGTGCATAGGCCGCCGGCTTTAAATTAGAGTGGAAGCAAAATTTTCGCCCCAAATGCACCGGCCTAACGAGAAAGAGTTAAGCCTTGTTAGCGTTCACTGCCAGTGGTGGCATTTTGAAATCTTTCCAGCGTCGTTCCTGCAGACGCACCAGACTTACACTTGTCCTTCGTTCACCCAACTCAGCAAACAGAGAGGAAGCTCACTCTGGTTCACTCCCCGTCGTCATTGTATCTAAATCAGCTCCAGCCGGCTACGAGCTTCCGATCCAAATCCCAACGAGAAACACCAACATTGAGTTGGCCCGAGATTGGTTACATGCGCCGGAAGCAAAGATGCTCTGGCGAAGTTGCAACGGCGCCTCCCGACGCATACGCGCGCGCGCGAGGTCGCTGGCTAAAGGTCAACTCTGTCGTCGCCTTCCGCGCCGTTTCAGCACCCGGCAACAGATACCGAAACTCTGCGGCTTCTCTGCCTTTCAAACCGGCCTTGCCTTTGCTCTCAATCTTGATCACCCCAAGCCTCGCCAGCGCCAACGTGATCGTGTGTGCCTCCTGATGGCTCAAGCCGTCATAAGCTTTCGCGGCGTCGCGGTAGCTCAGGAAATATATTCCGCGGCCGCACAGGCGAGAGAGTTCGCGGTGCAGCGCGGCTAGGCGCCTCCAATTCTCTGGTGCGCCGGGATAGCCGGGTATCATCGGAAGTTCAGCGAGCGAAAGCTTTTCAACATTCTCCAGCGCCTTCGTTAGCGCGCCTTCGCCTGTCGGCACGCGGACTTTTTGGAGCTCCGCGAGAAACTCAGTCAGGTGGTCGTTGCGCGTTTCTTTGGGATTCAGGAACGGCTGAGAGAGCCGGTGCCACTCGGTCAAAACCTGCACCAGTTCCTCATTGCTCAACTTCTCTCCAATCTGCTTCTCAAATGCCGACACATCACGCGCAAGCTTGAATCGGTTCTTTGCAACGACGTCTCTCGCGCACGTGCAAGCATTGCGCGCCGCTAACACTCTAAGCTCTCTCTCTACTTCTCCATCAACGCTTTGTCCTTCGGACACAGGAGACACAGGATACACAGGAAACACACGAGACTCAGGAGATTCAGGAGAACCAAGAGGCTCAGGATATTCACGAGACTCAGGACGGCGGGTAGGAAAACCAGCCATTTCCAAGTAACGCCGGATTGATTCGCGCCGTGAAATCCCGAATTGTTTCACTAGGAAGGCGATTTCATCGCCGGACGAGCAACCGACGAAACAGCGGTGAAACCACGCGCCATTCTTTTGGAACACTGAGAACGACGGATGCTGGTCGTCATGAAACGGACAGAGCGCGGTTTTCGTCGCGTGCTCGCCAAGCCCGAGCTTTGCCATCAGGTCCGGCAGCGGCAATCGACGCTTGGCCTCATCGATCTTTGCCCGTAGCTCGGCGTTTTCCGTGCCCTCGAAGTGACGACGGCGGCTAACAACAGTTAATCCCCGGTTTTGAGAGTGTCCGCTGTCTTGATACGGTTTTGCTGGATTTGCCATTTTTTACGAGGGGAAAAATCGCGTTAACTGTTGTTTCTAAGAGCCGGATTTGTGACCCGGCCGGAGTTTGCTGTCTGAAACGACTTGCGCCTGCGAATCCGCGCGCACGTTTCGCAGTATCTTTTGCGCGGCTCTAGCTCGCGCTTGTTACAGTCAGGGCAGAGCCTTCGTTGTCCGCGCGGCTCAATCGTTGTCTTGGCTTCTGCTGGTAGGCTTTTGCGATACTTCTCTGCCACCCTCACGGGAACCTGCGGGAGCACGATTTCTTCGAAGTAAGGGCAGGCATAGCAACCGATGACGCATCGCTTGGATGGCCAAAGGTGAAAAAGGCTGCCGTCATCGCGAATCCCGATGCCGACACAAGAGAGACAAGAGCCGTCCGCCTGGTAGTTAGCGCAGTGAGCTTTGGCTGCTTGGAGCGGAGTCACAACAGCCTCGCTTAGTTGACCCGAAATGATTCGAGCTTTTCGAGAACCGCGCTCCACCGAAACAAGATCGAGCGCCCTGCTTTGATGTAAGGCAGTCTCCCTGCCTTCATCCATGCATCGACGGTGCGGACAGATTTACGAATCCGCCGAGCGGTCTCGCGTTTGTCTAAAAGAGTTTCGTCAGGCGATTCAGAGTTTGGCTGAGCCTGCGCTCGGACTGTATCAATTTGGTGCTTCATCGCGCACAATCTTGCGTGTGCGCACGCGACAAATATAGAGACCGCGTAAACCCGCTTTGGTGTCCCTATTTTTTCTTCGGTCTGCCGGGACTGCCTGGACGAGTGATCAGTCTTAGACGTTGCAAGGCTCTACGGAGTGAGCGGCTCGACGTTTTTAGATTCGCGTTTTGCTTGCGGAACGCGAGTACGACTTCTGAAAAGGAAGGCCGCGAATCCCTATTTTGCGCTGCCATCATCAAACTCTCCGCTATCACCTTGGGAGAATCACCACGCGAAAGCATTTTTTCTAGGTGAGGACGAGACGCTTCCAGCCAAGCTAGTTTAATTTTGCCATCGTACCAATTTCGGCCGGGGTTGTAACGCAGGAATATGTGATGCGGAAAGGCCGGCTTTTCTTCGAGGATGTCGGCTGCGATACGCAAACACTCAGGAAGATAGTTTTCGTCATATGTGCAAAGAAATTTTCCGAGCAAGGCGTCAAATTTCGAGTGATTCTTTCGATCTCTTCCATCGACGATTTGTAATGCAAGGTATCTTGCCATCCACGATTCGATCTTCGCTTCGCGGTCCTTCTCGCGGCGCTGTGCGTTTTCTTCGCGTTTTGCCATTCGTGGGCTTCCTCACTTTCTTCCAGCCGAGATAGCAATCACTTTCTCGCTCGCAGCCGGTGCAATCGAAAACCAAGTGTGGCCCTGCTCAGGTGTTGCCAGTTCGCGATAGTGGCGAAAGATCATCTGTGGTGAATTGCCAGCTTCCAACGCGACGCGATTCACGTCTTGAATCTCCGCCAGTCGGTAGCTGATAAACGAATGCCGCAGTGCGTTCTGCTTCCATCTAACTTTTGCGCATGATGCGGTGCGCGCCAGTGCTTTAAAAAATCCGTCTTTGCTCTGTGGCCACACGTGCGCTTTGTTTCGCGGCGCTGCGGCCAGCCATTGCGCGAGATTTGCTGTAACCGGCACAAGCCGCCTCATCGCTGTTTTTGCCTTGTGCGCGGCAACTTCAATAAAGCCGGGGCGTCGATCTACGTCCGCCCATTCCAATCGCAAGACTTCCTCGGCTCGCAAGCCAGCGAACGCGGCAAGAGCAATGCAGGGCGCAACGTCGGCTCGCGCGTGTCCAAGCAAGTCAGCCAGTTCCGACGATGTATAGATTTCTACCGGCGAGCCTTTTTCCTTACGTCTTTCGATCGTTTCCAAAAGATCAGTTTCTTTGGAAAGCCACCGTTGTTTTTGGGCAAATCGGAAGAATGTCCGCAGCGTCCGAAGGAAGTTGTTGTAGCTGCGGGGAGATAGCCTCAAATCCGCAAAGAACGTTGCGACATCGTGCGGCGTGAGTGAGCACACGTCGCAGCTAAAAGCGTTTTGAAACGTGCCAAGTCTGTACTTGAGGTCCCGCGCATAAACATTGCTGACACCCGCAGCATTCTTCGCAGAAATCATTTGTTCGATGGCTTCCGCTACCGGTTTGCGCGTGATGTTGCGGCCATGATGGCGCGCGTAGAATTTGACGGCATCAACAAGCGAAACTCCGTCCAGGTGCTTTCTTGCTTCGCTGTATTCCAGGGCGGCTGCGTCCAGAGCCGCGTCCGTTTCCCGCAGCGCTTCCAAAGCGCGCCCGTAAACGAGCCGGTCTTTCCCTGTTAGTTGAGCCGCGTCAATATCGCCGCGAGATAGCTTAGACGCTTGTGCTTCGGCCTCCCTAGTCGCCTTTTCGAGATCGTTGAAGTGCAGCCGGTGACGTTTTCCGCCCATGTGATAGACAACGCGGTAGTAGGTGCCGGTCGGTTTTCGATCACGATAAACTTTTACGACGGACGAGCCTCGTTTAACGACAATTGGAAATCTGATCCGCTTTTTGTTCATAGGCTCATTTTGCGCTTAAGTGCGTCAATACTGTCCGAAAAGTGTCCGACTTTGCAACCAAAATCTTTTACTCTCCGCCAGTTTACCTATGAGAATGGGGA
>CATPCN010000213.1 GCA_955652855.1 uncultured Chthoniobacterales bacterium
ACTTAGGACAGGAGCCACTTAGATCAACGGTGCCAACATCATTCTTTCCACCCATCACTAGGTCAACACCAAAAGCTCTTACAGGCTGTTTGTCCTTCCCGACAATCACGATATGTCGCGCTCCTTCTAAGCTTGACGTTATCCAAAAGGCTCCATCTGTCGCGCGGATGAAGCCTTCGTGAAGGATTGGACTGGTGAGTTCCCCGAACATCGGCATCGCCCGAATCCACCAATCCCCGGTAAAGTGGCACCCGGTCAGACGCCCTGTAAGCGTTGAAAAAGCAACGTCCAAGAGACGGTTCGATCGTCCATCCTGGAGAGAAGTACGTTGCCGGCAATCCATTAGGGGGACATACCCTACTACTCTTCCGCCCTTTTGGTCCCTAAGTGTAACAACGATCTTCCGTTTTCCGATCCAGCGCTTTGGAAAGTATAGCCGCTCTCCACGAGCTACAACCCGATATTCCGCTTCGTGAATAGTGAACAGATCAACGTTTGGCTCACCCTCTGGCGCTACGGACTTAATTTCGAAAGGAAGCTTGTTCCCTAGAGCATCATAGACCGGGAGGTCAACGAAACATGGCGGCAAAGGCTCTTCGGCATGAGCAATTCGACCCAAGATCAGCAACGTTAGCACGGCGAACGCGACGTTAGCAACGGCGTCCGCAATCGTCCTGCACCGCTATTCCAATTACGCGAACGCAAGTTTCCTTTGGAAGTTGTCGCAGTTGGCCGGTCCGGAAGTGTCGCGCACAAACCTGGTTTTCGCGCGCGACCATTCGATCCATGCATTGAAGAATCACATGCGGTGCTGCTGGGAAACCAGCGATCAAACCCCTAGATCGAACCGTTCCTGGCCCGAGAAGATGAATGATAATTATTGTGAGTGTCGTTTGGGAATACGACCCAGTCTTCGCTGCTTAATGGTTAACGACCGAATCAATGGCGATGTGCCTGTGACAGCGATGAAGGGGGCAAGTGCCGAAAAGTGAAAAGCTAAGCTATTAGAATGTACTTCCGAGTCCGCTACATCATAAGAGACTTCGAATTCGGAGACGCACAAATCAGCATTTCTGATCCAGCGAAGCAAATCGATGTGCTGATTTCCAAGCGGCCTAGTGATGAAACTCACCCACCGTTAGAGCCAAGCCAAGGAGTTGCGACCGCGACGTGCCGTAGGGAGCTACCGCCGAGGCATCATGATGAGGCGGTTTCTTCCGGAAGTCTTTCCGCGAAAAGAGAAATCGTGGGCCAAGTTAGCCATGACGTCCACGAGATGATTCTACATACATTGCGCCTGGCCAGATGGAGAGCCAACTCCCAGAAAAGCGGACTGAATCCGATTCAGTGGTCCGTTGAGTTCAGCTGGTCTCTTGACGGAACGGGATGGAAACCAGTAGCGGACAATAGTGGCATTCAATTCGTACTTATCCATTTGCCTAGCTGGACAAACGAGACTGAGGAGTTTGTGAGGACAGAAGTGCTGGGAGAACTGGACGAACCGCTCGGTCATGAGTTACTCAGAGAGGCCGCAGCCAACCGAAGTAACAACCTTCGAAGTTCGTTGATACTAGCCGTAGCTGCTGCAGAAGTAGGATTCAAGCAATTTGCTTCTAGAACACTTCCGGATATGGGATGGATTCTGGAACTGCCATCCCCACCCTTAGAAAAGATGCTGGAACACTTTCCTTGGTCCAAACTCCCTGTGCGGATTCATGGCAAGGTGCCGAGCATACCGGTCCAGATAGCAAGCGAATTGAAGAAGGCAGTGAACCTCAGGAATCAAATCGTGCATGCAGGAACTCCGAAGGGAGGTGCGAAACTCAAGGGCGAAACCGTGGATTCGGTTCTTAGTGCCGTTCGTGATATGTTGTATTTTCTTGATGCACTTCAAGGGCAGACTTGGGCAGCTGACCACATGAGCGCGGGTGCTCTCACACAGTTTTACCAGCGTTAGATCACCCGGTGGCTAGAGGACTCCCCCCTCGAAGCATGCCCACCGAGGCCGTGGCCGTCGATTAGCGGGCGTGCTTCCAAGGCCATGCAAGGCCTGTATGCAAAGCGTGCGGAGTGCGTTAACTAGAGGGTGGGTCGTTCCGTCTGGGTCCCCGAACGAATCGGCTTCGCCAGTTAACAAGCCCCTGGTCGTCGAGCCCGTTTCGGCGTGCAATTGTGATCGGCACGGGTGTCCGTGCAAGTAAGAATGATAGCCGTAGAGACCTCCGAAAGTTCGAAGCCATCGCGGACCCCCAAGATGGATTCGAAACATCAAGAAACCCTGAGCTGAGAGAGGTAGTTGGAAACCATGGTTTTTGGGGAGCCACTACATTTCGTTCCCCAACTCCAATGGCTTGCTCTGTTGACAGCAGCGCCCGCCGGCTCTCTCGCCCGGATCAGCAACATTCCGCGCATTCTAGCGCGATGCGTGTTCTCTCAGGTTGGAATGGAGATCACGCGCGCTCAACTGTCAGCAATCATCTGAAAACGTAGTTTTCTGAAGGCCGGCCGTAAGGCCAGCGACATCATCGCGCCGAAGGCGCAATCATCCGTCCGATCATCCACAAC
>CATPCN010000214.1 GCA_955652855.1 uncultured Chthoniobacterales bacterium
GGCGAATTATTCGTTGGCTATCTTTCCACGTATCCGAAATTAAGCATTAATCACGCGGTGCTCGTTTACGCGCATCGGTCGTCGCGCTCCGCGAATGAAATCGAGCGTTATATCGTTTACGATCCGAACCATCCGGAAGCGCCGCGCGAGCTCAGTTGGTCGCCGACTGAACGCGCTTTCAGTTTTCAAAAAGACTGGGACTTCGTCGGCGGCTTTGTGCGCGTTTACCAAGTCTACGGCAAAGGGCTGCAGTGATCACAACTTCGGCGGCGGAAACAAGTATCGCAGCGCTTGATCGACACGTGCCGCCCACGCGCTTTCGCTGTGGTCGCCGCCGGCAATTTCGATGTATTGAAGATCGTCGTAAAGCTTCCAGCCTTTCTCGACCAAGGCATCGCGCAAAATGCGTGCGCGCTCCCAGCCCGGCTCGTTCGTTCCCGTGTCGATCCAAATTTTCAGTGGAAGTTTTTGGTCGAGCTCCTCCACCATTTTCACGATGACTTGGTCGTCCCACCAAACGGAAGGCGACATGGCGATGAGCCGCGTAAACACATTCGGAAACCACAGACCGAGCGAGAGCGTGAGCAATC
This sequence comes from uncultured Chthoniobacterales bacterium, assembly GCA_955652855.1. The sequence continues at coordinate 591 of CATPCN010000214.1, forward strand.
CGCCGAGCGACGAGCCGCCCAGTCCGGTGTATTCCGCTTCGCGTTTGGTGCGATATTTTCTGTCGATGTAATACTTGAGTTCCTCCACCAAAAATCGGCCGTAGTTGCGCGCGAACCCGCGACTACGTTTTTTGCGTTTCGCGTTTGTGTCGATCACCCCGGGCGTCGGCGCATATTCGTGAATGCGATCTTCGCCCGCGTTCGCGATTGCCACGATGATGACCGGCTCCATTAATTTTTTCCGAATGAGATGGTGCGCCGATTCGTCGACGCTCCATTCCACTCCCGCGAACGAAGTGGCCGCGTTGAAAACATTCTGGCCATCCTGCAAATACAAAACCGGATAGCGCTTTCTTGAGAATCGGCGGTAGTCGGGCGGCAAGTAAACCAGCACATCGCGGCGGTTGCGGAGAATCTTCGATCGAACCCCGCGATGTTCCTGAATATTTCCGGTGAGTGTGTGGTCGGGCATGCAAATCGAAACGCATCGCTGAGAATGTCGATCTTGTCCAACTACACCGTGCGCTGAACTCGATCACTTTTTGATGAGAGATTTCTCGACTTCGCCTTCGGCTTTGCTCGAATGACACACTCCAAATGAACGAGCGCTATATAAAATGGTACACGTCGCATTTAAGCCGCGACTTTGAGATGCTTGTCTTCGGTGACGGCGGCGGACTTCCGCTCGTGATTTTTCCGACGTCGTTCGGCCGGTACTCGCAGAACAAAGATTTCGGAATAATCGATGCGGTCAGTTGGTACATCGACAATGGCAAAGTCACCGTCTATTGCCCGGATGCGATCGATCTCGAGAGTTTCTATAACAAATCAATTCATCCGGCCGACCGGATGCGCACGCACAACGCCTACGAAAACGTGATCGTGGGCGACGTTTTCGACTTCGCGCGGCGCGACGGCAATTGCCATCGCGTGGCAGTCTGTGGCGCGAGCCTCGGCGCTTATCACGCCGCGAATATCGCCTTTCGTCATCCCGACGCGGTCAGTCATCTCATCAGCATGAGCGGCGCGTTCGACATCAGCTCGTTCTTCGACGGTTATTACGACGACAACATTTACTTCAACAGCCCGTACGATTATCTGCCGAACATGCCCGACCCGTGGAAATACAATCACATGGGCATCATCATCGGCACGGGCGAGTGGGACAACACACGTCACGAATCGCTCCGTCTCTCCAGTCTGCTCAACTCAAAAGACATCAAACATTTTTTCGACGACCGAAAATGGTGCGGGCACGAGTGGAGCTATTGGCGCGATATGCTGCCGTATTATTTGTCGATCTTGTGATTTTTTATCCGGTTAAATCCGCGTAATCCGCGGTTGATCTCATTATGAAAAAAATCGGAATCCTTTTTGGCCAGGAACATTCGTTTCCGCCGGCGTTTGTCGAGCGGGTGAATCAGGAAACGGGCGGCAAAGATATCAGCGCGGAGTTCATCAGGATCGACAAGGTGATGCAGGGCGAGCCGTGCGGCTACGATGTGGTGATCGATCGCATTTCGCAGGATGTGCCGTTTTATCGCGCGTGGCTTAAGAACGCCGCGCTTAGCGGGACTGCCGTGGTGAACAATCCATTCTGGTGGAGCGCGGACGAAAAGTTTTTCAACAACGCGCTCGCCACAAAAATTGGCGTAGCCGTTCCGCGCACTGTGCTTCTGCCGTCGAACCAACCGCCGCCGGACACGAACGACAATTCATTTCGCAATCTCGCGTATCCGATGAACTGGGAAGAAATCTTCGCCTACGTCGGCTGGCCCGCATTCTTCAAACCGTTCGCCGGCGGCGGTTGGAAAAATGTTTATCGGCTGCACAACTCGGAAGAATTTTTCCGCGCCTACAGCGAGACCGGACAGCTAGTCATGATGCTGCAGGAGGAAGTGAAGTTCGATATGTACTTCCGCTGCTACTGCATCGATCAACGCCATGTCCGAATCATGCCCTACGAGCCGCGGCATCCGTTTCATTTGCGCTACCAAACCGAATGGGACACACCGAAAGACATTTTAGAGAAAGTCGA
>CATPCN010000215.1 GCA_955652855.1 uncultured Chthoniobacterales bacterium
GATCGGCGGGGCGGGGTTCTGTTTGCCATTGAATCGTCACGCTGGATAAATCTTTGCCCTGTGATTTCAACCAACTCGTAATGATTTCCTTGTAGTTCGCTGGAGCCGGGCCATAGACCGACCTCGCAACTGAAGTGGGATGCGGACTCGGAACTACTGCGGCGGTCGCGCTCGGCGCAGGCGTGACTGTCGATGTTACCGGCACGGGAACATTTTCCGCCGTGCCAGTCGTAACGCTTTTCTCCATCAGGTCGGCCAGTCGCCAACCGGCTCTGTGCAATTCGTCGCGGACAATGCGCGCCGACCAATCGTGATAGGAAACGCCATCGGGCATTCGTCTCTCTTTCGCGCTGCCCGTCGCCACCACGCCGCCTTCCTGTTGTTCGGCGCGCACATGTTCGAATTGCAAGCGTCGATGCGCCTCGCGCGCGATCGGCAGAATTTCATTCGCCCAAGCTTCCGCCCAATCTTTCACCGGCACATTCGCCGGGAGACGCCAATTCTTCGGCTCATGCGTGGCGAGTTGTTGCACGAGCGCACTCTTCTCGGTTTGGAGGCGCTGATTTTTTTCGTCTTTCTGGATGTCCTCCGCGGGAACTGAGAATTGCGATTTCACGACAGCGCTGTCCCAATAACCGTGAAGCGAATGATGATAGCCGGGATTCGGTCCGGCGATCTCGACGAAGCTTAAGCTGTTGCCGTCTTGATCTTCCAAAGCTTCGCCGGCGCCCTTCGCAGCGAGCGGATGACCGTTGTTATCAAAATATTCCGCGCCGACGTGCAACGGCTGGTGAATATCGCCGAGGTAATGCGCGAGGAAAATAATCGCGACCGGTTTTGTGATCTTGCGCGGATTATCTTCGCTCACTTCGCCTTTTAAAACGGCCACGCAATACGGAATCATGTGCACGATGTCCCACTGACTGCGGCCGAGCTTGCCGCTCGAATATTTCTCGCCGTCGAACAATGGCACGTCGGTGTAATGGAACCAGTGATGCGACGGTGTGACGGAGTTTTTGTCCTGTGTCGGCGGATTGGCTTTCCAAAACTCGCGCAGCTGCATGTCGATCTTGGGATGATCTTTGAAATGAAATCCGTGCGGATCATCCGGTCCATTTTTGTCCCAGCTTTTGATTTCGTCCGGAATGGTGGACGCTCGCTCAAGGCTGATGCCGTCAGTCAGGGCCGCGATCTTGGCGGCGGTCGGCATTTTGGCGAGTCGCTTGTCAGCAATCGCGCCGACAGTCTCGTGACCGAGTGGGCCGTAGGCGCGCGAAGAATTTGCTAACAGCAAGACAATGCAAAGCGCGGCGAGGAAATGTTTCATGAATTGAGGCGAAAGATAAGATCGACAATCACACTTGCGCTGATGCTTCGCGATTTTCTTTTCGATTTTGTCGACGGCTAAACTGGCGAATGAGAATCAAGAAAAGCGCAATCACAGTCACGCCCGCGGAGCATTGCGCAAAGAGTTCGCCATGCCGCACATAGAACGTCAATGCGCGCTCGGTCGGAAGCGCAACTTCACCGGAGAGAACGCCATCAGTGAATTGGCTGCCATGTTCGTCGAGAAGCTCCTGCGTGATCCGGCCAAACTCATCCACGAAACAAGTCACGCCAGTGTTAGCGGCGCGCACCATCGGCCGGCGCGTCTCGATGCAGCGGAAAATTGCATTAGCCAAATGTTGTTGCGAACCGGCCGAGCGCACAAACCAGCCGTCGTTTGTCACATTCGCGAGAAGGTTTGCGCCGCCGAGAACGAATCGTCTCGTTAATTCGCCGATGGTGTCTTCGAAGCAAATGAGCGGGGCCACTTGCGTGTCGCCGTTCGTTAGGCGGAACACGGTGTACTCTTTTCCCACATCAAAATCCGCCGGCACTTGATCGCCGATGATCTGCGCGAGCAATGGCACGACATGTCGCCCGGGAATGTATTCGCCGAACGGAACGAGATGAAGCTTGCGATAAATCTGCACCTCTTCGCCGGCGTTCGAGACAAGCAACGCCGCATTGTAAGCGTGCCCGACATCCTCATCGATCGCACCGAGCAGCAAATCTACTTTCGACGACGCGGAAAAATTCGTCACGTAGCGATAACTTTCTTCGTCTTCCAAAACGGGACCGGGCATGGAGCTTTCCGGCCAAAGAATCAAATCGGGTGGGGGATTCGATTGCAGTGCGAGTGTGCTCAGTCGCATGAATTGATCGAAAATCTTTTGTCGAAATGCGCGCGTGAATTTTTCTTCGCGCGGAATGTTTGCCTGCACCGCTGCGACGCGAATCGTTTTCGCGGGCTGGTGCAATTGCAGTGCGTGCACGCCGAAAGCCATCGCTCCGACAATCGCAGCCATTGTCAGCGTAAGATCGAAATGCGGTCGCATCGGGCGCACTTGCGTTTCCAAAATGAAACGGCGCACCGTCGTGAGCGCGATCACGTTGGCGAAGGCGACCATGAATGAAAGGCCGGCCACGCCGGTAAATTCCGCGATCTGAATGATCGGCCAGTTCGCATGCAGCGCGACGCCGAGTCCGTTCCAACCCCAGCCGGTAAAAACCCAGCCGCGCAGCCATTCCTGCGATGTCCATGCGCTCGCGATCAAAAACGCGAGCCGCAAATTATTTGTCGATTTTAACCAGGGCGATCGCGCGAGGGGCGACTCGTTAGGCAAAGAACTTCGTGACGACTTCGTTACATCGACGTGTTGCAGCGGGCGCGGTCGGAGCAATCCACAGAACCACGCAAACGCCGCGAAATAAATCGCCATGTAAAATTGCAGCAAGAACCAGCCGGGCACGGTCACGGTGGTGAGCCACGAAAGCACCGTCCAAAAAAATGCGAGACCGCAGACATATCCCAAAAGCAGATCGCGCAACCAGCGACGCTTCGAATTTTCCCCAGAAAACCAAATCGCGGCGAGCACCGGGGTGAGCGCAATCCAGCAGAGCCACGTCTGATTGAACGGGGCAAAGCATGCCGTTTGCAGTAATCCACTCCCGATCGCGGCTAGCCAAGGCCAAAACCGCAGCGTTTTTTGCACTCCGTTCACGCCTAACGATCAACTCCGACGGCGCCGGCGTGTCCGGTCCTGATCGCGGCGCCGGTGTGGACTAATCGCATCGCGCAAATCGTGCGCATACGAAGGATTCACGCGCAAGAAGGCGGTTTCGACGTCCTCAATCTTTAGAAGATTTACCTTGTTGGCGGTCACGTAACCCAAACTGATCAGGC
>CATPCN010000216.1 GCA_955652855.1 uncultured Chthoniobacterales bacterium
CCGAAAGTACGAAGCGATCCCGATCGAACCACTGCGGATTCTTTGGATTGTGCTTCAGAAACTTAATCCAGAGAGTGTAAGCCATGGCGGCTGCGCCCATGGGCATACCGGGATGGCCGGAGTTCGCGTTCTGCACCGCATCCGCCGATAGCATCCGGATGGTATTAATGCATACGGTTTCCAATGTTCGTTCTTCGGGGTCCATGATGGTTACACCAGCCTTTCCTTACAATTTTGCCTAAGAATCTGGCTTGCCTCGAGTACGATGGACGTTCCAGGATAACAAGGCTTGAATGAGATGTGAAATCGCTTGCGGTCCAGGCTGAGTTTTTATTTTATGCATAGAGCTCGCAGGTAGCTTTTGTTGGCCGAGCTTGCCAAACGAGAGGGATGAAGAGAAACGGACCACAACTGCACGGATTCTGGCGTGGCGATCCCCGGCAAATCAAACGGTCATCTCTACGAACTCTCCAGGTGTCTTGATATCTATCGCGTGCATACGTCAAGCTATGCCTAGTTCGCTGTCGATGTCCTCGAAGAAGGCGATCATCAGCGCAGGAACACACAGGCCCGGAACCAGCGACGGACATCGCTGTGTCCGCTGATCAAGGGCGGCTGGGCTGTTCGCAGAACCCTGTGCTTCCGGGCAGTTCACTCCGGTACCACAGTGGTTCCTGTCGATTGCGCTGTTGTGTGTACCCATCGCCTTGCCTAGTTCTGCGCTGAAAAACGTTCTCAGTTGGAAATGATTTTAGACATGGTTGTTTAGGCTGCATGATCGAAAATCCCGAATCGGCATGCTTTGATATCAGAATCCGCTTTCCGATTACTCAGTCTCATGCTATTATGAGAATATTCGAAGCGTATTTAGCGATTCCTTTAAAATGAGCAATCTTGGTGATTGTTTGTCCGGGCTCCGTGCAGGAAACAGGAGACGCGCGTGAGTACGACTGCTGGCGAACTGCCAAGGAGGTTGTCGAAAACTGCATGAGGACAAAGGTTCCTTCACGACGGTGGTTCATATGCTGACCTCTACATACGCCGTGCCGATTTTGTGCTACGAGTGTAACCGAGCAGTTGTAGTGGTTCTTTCGGTTTCTCCGAAAGAAAGGGACCCGAACGGTCATCCCGATGTCTATATCGTAAAGTGTTAAACAAAATCCTATGGACCGTCAGTTGCAGTTCCCAAAAACGACTCGTGAACTTCCGATTCCGATCGATTCATTCTCGATAGATTTAGATGTGCCACTCCTGCGTAAACGATTAGAGGCCGTTACAAATGCTGAAGTCGCTTCGACGATAGGGCTGTGGGCAACGGTTAACTCCCACTACAGTGACGATCAGCTTATACGAATTCTTGAGTGTGACAACCTCACTGGAATCCGCTTCAATGCGGCGAGGTACGAATCATTGAATCGTTTGGCAGAACATGTTGCCGCAATACAGAAATACTCGAGACAGGTTGGTAAGCCACTAGAAATCTGTTTTGATACCAACGGACCCAAGCCCCGGACCGCTGGGATCGGCCAGAGCGATCCTCCGGGGTATCTGGACATATTTACTGGTGATGAAGTTCTTCTGGCCCCCGAAGCAGACTTACGCTCAACCGATACACGAGTTTTTCCTGCCACGTCCAAGTTGATTCCCATATCGACGCCAATCCCTCGCCAGTCCTTTGGCACAGTAATTCTTCTTTCGGACGGCTGGCTCCAGTTGCAAGTCCGCGGAATCCATGGCTCAGGAATGGTCTGCGAAGCATTGAATGATTCGAGGATGTTCGGAGGAAGAGGGGTTACCGCTCCCGGCATTTACGATTCCAGCACATCTCTCACTCCCCAAGACTGGCATCTCCTTAAGGCAATATGCGCCAAGGGACTAGTTCCGGACTACATCGCGCTGTCGTTCACGCAAGACACATCAGACGTAGCTGAGCTTCAACTTGGACTCAGAGAAATCGGGCTAGATTGTCGAATCCTCGCAAAGATTGAGACGCAGAAGGGCCTCTCAAATGCTTATCAAATCGCCACGTCCTCGGATGGCATTGTCATTGCGAGGGGCGATCTGGCAGTTGAACTGGCCCTCGTTCGTGGAAACATCGTAGACGCAGAAATGAAGCTGGTCAACATTTGTCGCAATACAAGCAGGCATTGTCTGATTGCCACTCGGGTTGCAGACTCGGTCGCTGAAGGGAGTGGGTCTCTCGACGATCATGAACTCTATCGGTTATATCTGGAGGTCGCGAGTGGTGCCCCTTTAACTCTAGTCCTGTCCAATGAGACGGCAGATCCAACCCGCGCGGTGCGAAACTACACCATTGTTCTTGAAACCCTCAAGGCCTTAAGCTCTTTTGTGGCCTTGGAGAACGCAAGAGCTGTTTGAAAACGGAAAACTCTATGTAGAGCTGCCGGGATCGGTAGCGCTCGAACGGTGGCGGAAGACTCCCCTCAGCTTCCAGGTCGGCCCAAGCATTTACCGACATCTTCATGCTTGGGATTGTGTCTACATTTCAAAATTGTCGCTTCTAAGACCTCAATCGTAACTTCAACGCCGCATCAGATACCCTCTGGGCGCAAATGTGAAGCCAAACTTAGCCTCAAGATTGCTATCCCGACAAAAATCGTTGGGGTATCGTGATTCGTATTCCAGCAGCGCTTCCCAGGGTCCAGGGCCAGTTTCTGGCAGCACAGGATGACCATTGATATTGGAATCCTCGACCACCAAATAGTCACCTCGAAAGAGGATGGGACGGAGAAAAACAAGTTCATCGAGCACATGGTCCTTCTCGTGTGAACTGTCTAGAATCACGAAGATCGGACCGGGATTTCGTTGTCGCAATTCACTGATCCTAACCTTGACAGCGGAATCTGTACTCCGAGAAATCATAATTTCAATTCGAGGGTGAGCGGTAACCCGGCAATCTAGGTCGCGACGCTTGTGATCGACTGTTAGGACAATCGATTGACTTGAAAGACTGGCGACGATATGGGCAAAAAATAGAGCAGATCCACCTTTATAGGTACCAAATTCCACCACTAGAGCTGGATTAAGCTCAGTTAGAATCTCCTGGTAGTTCCACAAGTCACAAACAGACTTTAGACATGGAACACCAAGAAAAGTTGTCTTGCTCCACAACTCGTTTTGATAATACCAAATGTGATACTTCTCGAAAATCTCTTCATGCATCCTGTTCACCCCAAGCCTGCTCGGAAGCCGAATATTTCGAAGGTGTTGTATAGGACACGCCAGAGCGCCGCCTACCGCAAGCGAGTCGGCCTGGACCTACCGTTATTGACGCCACAACTAACGAGTTCCTTCAGTAAAGTGTTCACGGGAATAACGCCGGGCGGCGACGCTGGACAACTTCCGGAGCAAGTTCCACGTCAATGCAACCCTGGAGTCCCAGGGCAAAAGTACTTCGGAGCGAGGGGAACCTTTCCGGTGGGTAACACGGCGTGACTCAGGATTGGCGATCCCTAGAGTTGAGTGCGAGAAGGCAAATACCGGAGACTCTCTGGATTGTGTCACGCTATCAAATCTCATTCCCGATGTCGGATTGCTACCATGGGCAGGCCCTTCCTGATCGCGATTCGGGCCAGGAAAACTACAGCGGCAAGAACTTAAGGAGATCCGCATACTTCCCCTCGGCGTTCCGATGGCTCTCGTTGTCCACTCGGGGTCCAGACAGAGCATCCCAGGTCGCCTGAACGAGACACCCGTCCGGAACCACCGTTTCTATCTTACGAGGCCGGCCATCGGGCTGCTGGCCGAGGCGTACAGCCTTTTATGCATCCTGCCGGCAAGGTATGAATAACGTCCGGATTCGATGGCCAGCTTCATAGCCTTCGCCATCATGACCGAGTCCTCGGCTTCCGCAATTGCCGTGTTCATCAGGACACCGTCGTAGCCCAACTCCATAGCAATCGCGGCGTCGGAGGCGGTACCCACCCCTGCATCTACAATCAACGGGACCTCGGTGATAATCTCACGCATGATGCGGAGATTGGTAAGGTTTTGAATGCCAAGCCCGCTGCCGATGGGAGCTCCCAGGGGCATAACGGCGGCAGCCCCAGCATCGATCAACCGCCTCGCATTTACTAGATCGTCATTGGTGTATGGAAGAACTACGAAACCTTCCATCGCTAGCACGCGAGTGGCTTCGAGCAGGCCCTGATTGTCGGGGAACAGCGTCTTCTGATCGCCGATCACCTCGAGCTTCACCCAGTTCGACAAGCCGACCTCCCGAGCCAAGCGCGCTGTTCGGATCGCCTCGTCGGCTGTATAACAAGCTGCCGTATTGGGCAGAATGAAGAACTTTTCGCGGTCGATGTAATCGAGCAGCGATTCCTTCGAACGGTCGGTAAGATTGACTCGCCGCACCGCTACCGTTACGACTGCCGCCCCGGAAGCTTCATGGCAGCGCTTCATTTCTTCGAAGCTGCGGTATTTACCCGTACCTACAAACAGCCGCGATGAGAATGTCCGATCGGCGATGCTAACTTTATCAGTCACGTTAGTGTCAGGGTGCGCCTACAATTCGGGTTAGTATGGCTTCCGCATCCGCTTCTGAGAACTGCTGCGTCTTGGATGAATGGTTCATCGAGCAGAACTTCGGTCCACACATCGAACAGAACGCAGCATCCTTGAAGCCTTCCTCGGCGAGGGTTTCGTCGTGATAGGCGCGAGCCGTCTCGGGATCCAGAGCCAACTCGAACTGTCGGTTCCAATCGAAAGCAAAACGAGCGCGCGACAACTCGTCGTCGCGGTCGCGAGCGCCAAGCCGGTGCCGGGCGATGTCGGCCGCATGAGCCGCGATCTTGTAGGCGATCAGGCCCTGCTTTACATCTTCAAGATTGGGCAACCCCAGGTGTTCTTTCGGAGTTACATAGCACAGCATTGAAGCGCCATGCCAGCCGATCATGGCTGCCCCAATGGCTGATGTAATGTGATCGTAGCCTGGAGCAAAGTCGGTTACCAAAGGTCCCAGGGTATAGAATGGCGCTTCATGGCAGATTTCGACTTCCTTGTCCACTTGCATCTTGATCTGGTCCATTGGGATGTGGCCCGGACCTTCAATCATCACTTGCACGTCGCGATTCCAGGCAATTCTGGTGAGCTCGCCCAGCGTCTCGAGTTCGGCGAACTGGGCGCGGTCGCTGGCGTCCGCCAAGCATCCCGGGCGTAGGCCGTCCCCCAGGGAAAAGCTGACGTCGTGCTTCCGGAATATCTTGCAGATATCTTCAAAGTGCTCGTAGAGAAGGTTTTGCCGATGGTTTTTCACCATCCACTCTGCGAGGATTGCCCCGCCGCGACTGACAATTCCCGTCACCCGCCGAGTGGTCAACGGAATGTACTGCACGAGAACCCCAGCGTGGATGGTCATATAATCCACACCCTGCTCAGCCTGCTCCTCGATCACCTCGAGCATCACGTTGATATTCAAGTCTTCCACACGCCGTACACGCGACAAGGCTTCATAAATCGGCACAGTGCCGATTGGCACCGGCGAGTTTGTGATGATGGCTTTACGAATGCGCGGGATATCGCCGCCAGTCGAAAGATCCATCACAGTGTCAGCTCCAAACCGGATCGAATAGTCCAGCTTCTGCAACTCTTCATCGATGTTGGATGTCGTAGCGGAGTTGCCGATGTTAGCGTTTACTTTGCAAACCGAAGCGACACCGATGCACATTGGCTCCAGGTTGGTGTGGTTGATGTTAGCGGGTATGATCATTCGTCCGCGAGCCACTTCGTCGCAGACCGTCGATGGACTGAGGCGTTCCCGCTGCGCCACATATTCCATCTCTTCGGTGATGCGGCCCTGACGGGCATAGTAGATCTGCGTACGTACGCTGTCGCCAGAGCGTCGGGCTACCCATTCTTTTCGCATAACGCCTCGATATTACAGAGATCTGGACTGGAAGTCAATCCCCAGCACGGACGTTTCGGACGTCTAATGGCATACAAATACGCAGGTGATACCGAAGATTCTTATTTGCCGGAAGCCGCAAATTAAATCGCTTTTCTTTCGTCTGGCAACCACGATCTTCGTCTCGAAACGTCGAGTTGATAGATCTCGCTAGGTGGGCCACTTCAATGACACTTGACGCTTTGGCACGAGGGGTCCGTTGTATTCACAAGACTGAAGCTGCTGTTGATGGATCACCTCGATTCCTCTACCCACGCCCGGGTGTCCAACTTTGGGAATGCTGGATTACGACCACGATGCTCTGAGATCGTGCCCACCCGGCTCGGGTGTCGATGGATCACCTCGTTTTCTTCGACATACCTCCCTACGTGGAATCACCGTGAAACGCTGACACGCGGGCGCAACCGCTTGACGAAACTTCGAGAATCCGGCAGAATGCCAGTGCTCTTGGCGTATGCTAAACAGCGCATTTGCGGCAGCCGCAGACGCCTGCGGGCCAACATTATTAACATTCACGAACTTATGGAATACTTCTCACGCGACGGCAAACCTTGCCCTTACGGGGTTTGGTCTGAAATGCTGGCCGACCGCAATTATCGCCAGATCCGAATGGATGAGCTGCCGAATGGAATCAAGGTGGAGACCTGTTGGCTGGGCGTGGATGGACGCTCTTTTTATCTCAGGCCCCGGCCCATCGACCGACATCTCATTTTTTACACC
>CATPCN010000217.1 GCA_955652855.1 uncultured Chthoniobacterales bacterium
ATGTCGATCTTTACCTCGCTGCTCGCAATCGTCGCGACCGCGCGATTGCTCCCGCAGGAAATAGAGGACCGCACGATTTACACGATTCTAGCAAAGCCGGTGCCGCGCATCGAATATCTCGCGGGTAAACTTCTGGGCGTGCTCTTGCTTCTGGCGATTAGCATCGTCGTGATGAGCGCGCTTTTTTTGACCGCGCTTTATTTTCGCGAACAGACTGTGCTCAGTGAAACGGCGCGGCAACTTGCCGGCGCGCCCGCCGAACAACTGAACGACGCGCTGCACACGGTGCGCGCGTCCGCGTTCAACGCGAACTTACTTCCGGGCATCGCGATCATTTACGCGAAAGCATGTCTGCTCGCTTCGCTCACTCTTTTCGTGTCGACCTTCGCCACGACGAACATCTTCACGGTCGTCGTGATGGTTTTCATTTATTTCATCGGACATTTGTAAGCGACGGCGCGCGAGTACTGGCTGCAAACAAATGGCGGAACGTGGTTGGCGCGCATTTTCCTCGCGGTGGTCGCGCTCCTTTTTCCCGATCTGCAGTTGTTCAACTTGGTGGACGACATCGTGGCCGGTGCGGCGATTCCGCTCGCGCTCTTTTTGAAAACGGCGGCGCTCGGCGGTTTTTACACGATGATTTATCTCCTCCTCGCGTGCGTCGTCTTTTACGGTAAGGAATTGTGATGCGTTTTCTTTTGACGCTGGCGCTTGTGCTGCTTTTCGGCGCGGTGAAATTGCCGGCGGAGCGCTCGCTCTCAGCCGTACATCAACAATTAAATTTTCGCGCCGTGGCCTTCGATCTCGATCTTCGCGAACAGATCGGACAACTTGGATTCATGGCGGGGCTGAGCGGATTTCGATCGCTCGTAGCGGACGTGCTCTTCATTCAAGCGCACGTCGCGTGGGAACGAACGGAGTGGGGCCGCGTCCTGCTTCTTTTTCGACAAGTGACGACGCTGCAACCGCGCGCGCTTTTGTTTTGGGACATGGCGGCGTGGCACATGGCGTGGAACGCCAGCGTCGCCGCGTGGAAAGATTACCCGCAGCCACGGCTCGCGCTGCGGGTGAAAGCGCAGCGAGAATACTTCAATCTCGGGAAAGATTTTCTCCAGCGTGGAATTAAAAATAATCCCGACTCGCCGCAGCTTTTCGAAGCGATGGCCCGTCTTTACAAAGACAAATATAAAGATCACGCGCACGCGTCAGAATTTTTCGACAAAGCCTCGATGCTTCCCGGCGCGCGGAGTTATGACAAACGTTTTTCGGCCTACGAGCTCTCTTATTGCGAAGGACGCGAGCGCGAAGCCTACGACCGGTTGCATCAGCTTTACACGATGGGCGAGAATGAACGATTGCCCGCTTTGCTCACCCGGCTAAAATTTCTCGAAGACAAACTGAACATTCCGGCCGATCAGCGCATTCCTGATCGCGCGCGCTAAAAATCCGCCGATGCGTTTTGCAATCTTCAGCGACATTCACGCAAACCTCGAAGCGCTCGAGGCCGTTCTGGCGGATGCGACCGGGCACGGCTGCACGGAATTCATTTGTCTGGGAGACGTGGTTGGTTACAACGCGAACCCGCACGAATGCGTCGAGCTCGTTAGGCAAATGGATTGCCCGATCGTGAAAGGCAATCACGACGAACAGGCCTCGCTCGGCGAATCATCGCGCGATTTTAACGAACTGGCGGAGCGCGCGATTGATTGGACGCGTGCAAATTTGAGCGACGACGACAAACAATGGCTGCGCGATCTGCGACTTTCGCGGCCGGTCCGCGATTTTACGATTGTGCATGCTACCCTCGATACGCCGGAGCAATGGGGCTACGTCTTCAATAATCTCGATGCCGCTGCCAGTTTCACTTATCAGCACACGCCGCTTTGTTTTTACGGACACACGCACGTGCCGATCGCGTTCGTGCGCGATGACGATGGAGTGAAGCGCGTCAAAGTGGAGCAACTTCAGATCGATCCGGGCAAAAAATATTTCGTTAACGTTGGCAGCGTCGGTCAGCCGCGCGATGGCGATTGGCGCGCGGCTTACTGCATTTACGACACGGAAAAAAATATCGTCGAGCAGCGCCGCATAAAATACGACCTCGAAACCGCGAAGAAGAAACTCATCAAAGCAGATCTGCCGCGGCTTCTGGCCGAGCGGCTCGGGATCGGACGGTAAGATCGACATAAACTTTGGGCGCTGTTCTGAAATCGATTCTGATTATCAAGCCGAGCTCGCTCGGCGACATCGTTCACACGCTGCCGGCAGTCGCCGCTATTCGTGACGCGCATCCCAACGCGCAAATCACCTGGGTGATCAATCCGGAATGGATTCCGCTTCTGCGCGGAAATCCGGACGTGAACCACGTCCATATTTTTCCGCGCGGCGAACTTCGCGGATTGAATGCGCCGCGCCGTTTGCTGCCGTGGTTAATCAAGACACGAAAGCTGCGCCCGGACGCAGCGCTCGATTTTCAAGGTTTGTTGCGCAGTGCCCTCATCGCGCGCATTAGCGGCGCGCGCCAAATTTTTGGAATGAGCGACGGCCGC
>CATPCN010000218.1 GCA_955652855.1 uncultured Chthoniobacterales bacterium
CCACGACGGATAACGATGACAGGCACTGGCTCGCCGCGCGAACGTCGGACCTGCGCGCTCAGGCCGTCGATATTCTCTTTCGAGTCCACGACCAGAACCTTGATGCCCCGCTCTTCGAGCAATTCGACAAGATTGGGGATCGGATCGATTCCGAGATTCCAGTGTTCGCGCAGATACTGTGCGGCGCGGTCAGCATCGCCGATCTGGCCAACGGGAAACGGCGCCTCCCTGGGCTTGTCCCATTCCGCGCTGGGTAGGCCGAGGATTTCCTCCACCATCAGATAGCGCTCGATCAGGTGAAGTGCCTTTGCCTGTATCTGGGCCTGTTCCTTCTTACTCGTAACCTGCTTCTTGCGGAACTCGACGCCTTCCAGAACCATCTCCTGATCACCGACCAGGTAGTCGACGGAAACGCCGAGGGCGTGGCTCAGGGCGATCAGCACGCCGGAACCGGGCATATCCTCGTCCCTTTCGTACTTGCCGATCTGCTGGGCTGAAACGCGGTTTTCAATTCTGTCTGCGAGGCCCCGCAGGGATAGACCGGAAGCGGCCCGAGCGAGCTTAAGTCGTTTACCGATCATGGTTTTGTCCTCCTTGCCTCTGGTTTACAATTATAGTATGATATAGTTGTCTTGTAAACCATGAAGTTTGGCTAGGATCCATCCGTCGCCGATCTCCGGCGCGACCTTGGTTTTCGCAGCAGAATCGTTCGCTGGGCCGGGCTTGGTTATGACGATGCCGGGTGTCGAAATAATCAGGTGGCCGGCGTGGGCGTCTTCGATGGTCGCACCATTCAGAACGATGGTATTAAGATCTTCGCTGATAGCGTACGCTTTGCCGCGGCTTCACCGGCAGCGGGCTTGGTCTGGACGCCTTCATTCGCGTACACGACCACGCTGCTGTCGGGGCTGACCTCGACCTTGACGCCCTGAATGGTCGCCGAGCTCAGGTCTTTCTCGACATTCACCTCAATTCCTTCCGTCGCCACGGCTATGACTCTCCTCCATACGGTTGTTCATCCCTTCGCCGGGATGCATTGCTCGCAAATTCTTCAGGAGGTTCTTAGCGGGGCCGTATCGGGCAGGCGAGAAACTCTAAAGCGCTCTGCCGTCGGAGGCACTTGGCTTGAGTCCGCACCTTACCTCGCATGGCCTCAAAAAGCCATCACATCAGGTGCATAAGCTGGCTAACACAAACCAACTCGTTTCGGCAACGTCCGCTCACCGCGTCCGCGTCATCGTCCAAATTGAGGGCCACCCTGCCATCGGAGCTCCGACCAATGCGGTACGATGCATAATAGAAAACACCGGAGCGAGCTGTGGCCCAGATTTCACGAGTTCTGAGCACTTTTTTCAAGCAGCATCTCGATTGGCGCCTTTTTGCTGTTCGCCTCGTATTTTTGTCCCTTCTATACGGGGCAATGAAGCTTGGAGTGGAGTACCTCTTCCTCGAGAAATTCCTGGGCGTCCCTGAGCAGGACGTCTCCGTCGTGGCTCGCTGCTACCGCTTCATCACAACCACCATGGGTCGCGGATTAAGGGCTCAATACTGCACGATCGTCCGCGTGGAATCGCCAGCAACACCTGTCCTGCAACTCGACGATTGTGCAATCCGCGGCAAATTGGCGGAGGTATTCCGAGCCGTACTTTCATACGAGCCCCGTGCCGTGGTTGCCGTTTACACGTTGCGCAAGCTTGAATGCTGTCAGCAGACAGACATCCTCCTCAAGGTGGTCCAGGATGCCTGTGCGGCGCGCCGGCGCTCTCCTGTGCCGATCATATTCGGATATAACCTTGCGCCCGGACCGAAGGTTTTGGCTCACATGTCGATTACACCGTCTGAACCCGGCAATAACTGTGCCATGGGTGTGACGAACGCGGAACTGGATGTGCGGGTTGTCCCGCTGCAATTCAAGGTTGATGGTTACGCCGCCCCCAGCCTCGCATGGTCAGTCGTTCAAATGACGGGCGACGATTCTTTGAAGAAGGACCTCACACCATTTGCTGATGGGGAATCACCGCTATATGCAGGGCTTCTCAGCAGTAATGACTTCGGGCAAAATACTTTAACTGAAGAGGCACTGCTATCGGGGAAGTTCGACTCGAAGATGTTGCGAGGACGGATTGTGGTTGTCGGTTCTGCTGATGATGAGGTCATTCCAACGGTCTTTGGCCCTCTCCAGAGTCATGTTCTTCACGCCGGATACATCGAAGCCCTGCTTGACAGGCGTACTCTGCGAGAAATCCCATGGCCCATCAGCTTTATGGTCGCCCTTTTGTTCTGGTATCCCATTGAACAATCTCGTCAGTTTCCCAAGAATCTGAAGGTCTTCGGGTTTGCAACTGCGGGACTCTTCGTCGCTAGCGTTCTGCTCGTCACAACCGTGGGTCGTTATGGAGATTTCTCAACTATCTCCGTGGCCGGTTTTCTATTATGGCTGTTCACGGCTACCAAGGAGACTCCGTGGGTACAAAAATGGATGGAGAAGCACTTGCACTTTCTCGCGCCGTCAAATCAATGATGATTTTCTCATGGGCCGTGACTGCCCTCGCTTTTCTTCAGGTTCAGCCGTCGCACGCTCAGACGAGTGCTCAGACTTGTAGACCGCCCGCCTTGGTGGTGCGCGTCTTACCGGGTTGCCAGCCGTCGGACGGCCGCAAAATCGGGACGCCGGCCAGTACCCTTGCCCAGGCGTGTCCGGGTAATTTCATTAAAGACGATCGTTGCGAGGGCGCTATTCCGA